>JAZNOG010000094.1:0-2294 GCA_045580645.1 Bacilli bacterium | reverse complement strand
AAAAAAGGTGGTAGTATGGAAGAATTAAAAAACAAAAATCAAAAGAAAAAGAGAAAAAATGGGATATGGTTTTCTAACAGTGCAAGTATAGATATATATGCACAAGAACACGCAGCAAAACTTGAAAAGATATTTGAAGACATTATTTTTTATACAATAACAATATTTATACAAATAGTGCAAACAGCAGGAGTATTCTTTATTGCATACTTTAATGATGCATTTAAAGAATTATCGTTTTTCCTAGTGGGATTTTTCTTTACAAGAACATTTTTAGGAGAAACATTTCATTTAAATTCAACAGTAATGTGCACAACATTCACATGGACATCATTTTTTCTAATCACATTACTAACACCCAGTATATATATAAGTGTATTTTTATGTATGTTACTTGGAGCAGGAATGTCAATATATATGCATTATTTAGTAGTAAGGGGAGAGGAAGAATGCCAAAAAGATTAGGAGTGTTACTCTTACCAAACAAAAAAGAACAACTAGAAAAAATGTGTAAAGAATCAGGATTAAATGGATATGAAACAGAAATCATCTTAAGAATATACTGGAAGAAACAAAGTTTAAATTTCATTGCAGATAATATGGAATTTGATAAATATGGTAAAATGCAAAAATATTATTCCGTAAGAAGTATAAATAACTTTCATAAAGAAGCATTCACAAAAATAATTATAGGACAACATGGATAAATATTTTTTTATTTTGAAAAAAGGTTAAGAAAGAAGGCACGAAATGTTAAAATTTGTCATATTAAGTAGTAACAAAAAGAATATTAGGGGTTATGAAACAATAATAGACAAATTATTGATTAAAGGCGAAGTAGAATACAAGTGTTATAAATTCAGTGATAATGACAAAGAATTCAAAAATTTCATTGGAGAAAAAGAAGAATACATTTATATAATTGAGGAAAGCATTAAAATAAATTCAGTAGATATAATAAAACATATAAGAAACAATCATAATGACATAACATCCTTTATCATTATCATTGATTTTAAAAACAAAGTAGAAAGAGAGTATATAGAAAACAATTATTGTATTCATACAAAAGTAATAACAAAAGAACAACAAATAACAAATACATTAAATCAGATAATAAGATTGTTAAATAATGATAAAAAAAGATTAGTATATAAGTATAATGGATATATGCATAATATAAACTATAAAGAAATTCTTTATATAGAAAAAATGATAGATTCAAAGATATGTAAAATCGTATGTGAAAAAGAAACATATTATATAAACAAATCACTAAAGAAAATAAAAGAAGTATTAAGCAGGGAATTTGTGCAAACTCACCAAAGTGCAATAGTTAATATAAACAATGTAACAACAATTGATCTAAAAAACAAAATAATAAACTTTAAGAACAAAGAAAAAATAACATTATTAGCAAGGAATTACAAAAATAAAATAGAAGAATATATAACCGAACAAGGCAAAAAAGTTACCCAATAAGGAAAAAGAAAAAAAAGCCTTGAAAGCTATGTTATTATGATAATGCACGCGGGCGCAAGTAACAAAGCAAAGAAAAAGAGGTGAAAAAATGAACGGTTTTGTAAAATGGTTCAATAATGAAAAAGGATTTGGATTTATAGAATACAAACCAAATCAAGACATATTTGTTCATTACTCAGCAATTAGTATGGAAGGATATAAAACATTAAAAGAAGGCGATTATGTAAATTTTCAACTAATTGAAACAGGTAAAGGACTACAAGCGTTAAACGTAAGAGTCATTAAGGAAATTGTTACCAATTAAGTAGCAATTTTTTTTAAGTCATGATAAAATAAAAATGGAGGGATGAATATGAAAATAAACATTCGTGGAGAAAAAACACAAATAACAGAATCTATGAAAGAATATGCATTAGAAAAATTAAATAAGCTAACAAAGTATATTGAAAATCAAGAAGAAATAACTGGGCATGTGTTATTTAAAGTAAATGGGCCAAACCAAAGAATAGAAATAACAATACCATTAAAAGATTTTACATTAAGAGTAGAAGAAAAAGGAAAAGATTTTTACGCGATAATAGATACAGCATTAGATAAACTAGAAAGACAAATAAGAAAAAACAAAACAAGATTAAATTCAAGAAAAAATAAATCAAAAAAAGAATTCATATTAGATTTTGAAGATGACATAGAAGAAAACAATGATAAAATTGTAAAAAGAAAAACAATAGATTTAAAGCCAATGGATGAAGAAGAAGCCATCCTTCAAATGGAACTGACAAATCATGATTTTTATTTCTTTAAAAATAGTG
>JAZNOG010000093.1:0-8921 GCA_045580645.1 Bacilli bacterium | reverse complement strand
AAAATGCATAAAAAAAATATAAATTATTGACTACCTAAATTAAATAAGATAAAATTATTTTAGAATAGATAAAGGTGTTGATAATATGAGTATAAATAGAAATCAAGATTTTAATAGCAGTGATTTTGATAATGATCAAATGAATATAGAAGAAATTTTTTCTGATAATGTTGTTCAAAATATTGAAACTAACATAAGTCAAGAAATTCAAAATGATCAAAATTTAGGAGAAATTACTGATAATAATGGAGTTCAAACAGCTAGTTTGAACGAACAATCAAATTTAGGAAATTTTAATCAAACACCAAATGTAATGATGAATAATGGTAAAGAAATTAAGAAAACTAAATTTAAATATGTTGCGATTAATCAACAACAAATGAAAGTAAGTGGATATTTAGATGCATATAATAGAGATGAAGTTGTAAGATATTTACAAAATGAAAATTATCAGATTATTAAAGTAGAACCTCAAAATAGTTTTTTAACTATGGAAATAGGTGGGGGTTCTAAATTAAAACATTCAGATTTATCTTTTATTCTTACACAGCTTTCAACATATTTAAAAGCTGGTATTCCGCTTATAGATTCAATTAAGATTTTAGAAAAACAATCAGTAAAAAAAGATCAAAGAAGAATATTTTCTAATATTACATATGAACTTATAAAAGGAGAAAGTTTTTCTAATGCGTTAGCGGCTCAAGGAAAAGTTTTTCCAGAATTATTAGTAAATATGGTTAAAACTTCAGAATTAACTGGAGATTTACCTGAAATATTAGATGATATGGCAGAATATTATACAACAATAGATAGAACAAGAAAAGCTGCTATTAGTGCTATGACATATCCAACTATAATTTTTATATTTTCGATTATGGTTATAACATTTATATTAATTTATATAATTCCGCAATTTGAATCTATGTTTACACAAAATAATGCTACAGTTCCTGGAATAACTACTTTTGTATTAAATACAAGTCATTTTATAACTAGTAATGCTTTATATATAATAATAGGAATAATTTTATTTATATTAATTTATTCTTTAAGTTTTAAGCATATAAAAGGATTTAGAAAGTTTATGCAATCTTTGTTTATGAGAATACCAGTAGTGGGTAATATTATTATTTATAAAGAAGTAGCTATGTTTACTAAAACATTTTCATCACTTCTTGCACATAATGTATTTATAACAGATTCAATGAAGATATTATCTACTGTATCTACTAATGAGGTTTACAAAGATATAATTAAAGAATCTTTAGATTATCTTGCTAAGGGTGCTAAAATAAGTGATTCATTTAAAGGAAAATGGGCTTTTCCAATTGTTGCATATGAAATGTTAGTTACTGGGGAAAATACAGGACGCTTAGCACTTATGATGGATTATGTTGCTAAATATTATGAAGATTTACATGCTAATATGATTAAGAGACTTAATACGTTTATTGAGCCACTTATGATTGTCTTTTTAGCGCTTATTGTTGGAACAGTTGTCCTATCAGTAATTATTCCAATGTTTAGTTTCTATTCTCAAATAACATAGGTGATGTTATGGAAATATATTATTTAGTATTATTCTTTATATTAGGAACCGTATTTGGTTCCTTCTATACTGTTGTAGGTTTTAGAGTAAGTGAAAATAAATCAATTGTAAAACCTAGAAGTCATTGTCCAAATTGTAAGCATACATTAAAATGGTATGAACTTATACCAATATTTTCATATATAATTCAAAGGGGAAAGTGTAAAGTGTGTAAACAAAAAATATCTATATTTTACCCATTAATTGAATTATTTACGGGAATATTGTTTATGATAGGTTTTTATTCATTTAATTTTAGTTTAGATTTAATATTGTGCTTGCTAGTTTCTTCAATGTTTGTTATAATTATAATAACAGACTTAAATTATTATATAATTCCGGATGAAATAAATATCTTTTTTGGAATAACAATTTTTATTTTAAATATTTTTAGATTTGGCACACTTGGTGCTTGTAAATATACTTTTTATGGACTTTGTATGTTTATATTTATGTATTTACTAATGCTTATAGGAAATAAAATATTTAAAGAAGAAAGTTTAGGTGGAGGGGACATAAAACTATTATTTGTTTTAGGTATGACAATGCCATTATTTATGTCATTTGTATCTATAGCTTTAGCAGCTTTTGTTGCACTTCCTATATCACTTGTTTTATTATATAAAAAGAAAGATAAAATTATTCCATTTGGACCATTTCTAGTTGGAGCATTCTTAATTATGATATTATTAAAACTAGATTTAGATAAAATATATACATTCTTAAGTTTTTAAGGAGGTAAATTATGAAAGAAAAAAAACAACTGAGTATTAAGATGACATATTTTTTAGTAGCTATATTTATTATGTTAGTAGTAGGAATGTCTTTTGCATTACCTAGTTTTTTAGTAACACTTACGGGACAAAGTATTAATAGAATTAATAGCTGTTCATTAAATTTTAATTTTAAAGAAGAAGAAGGTGTTTCTTTAATTGATACTTTTCCAATGACTTATAGTGATGCTCAAAATTATGAACCATTTAAAGTAAGATTAACAAAAACAGGTAATTGTAGTGATATTAGTTATAAATTATCTATGGAAAGTTCTTGTAATACATGTGAGCAAACAGATGGAAAATGTGATGTAAATGAAAGTACATGTGATTGTAATAATCAAATTGATAGTGCTTTAATAGATTATGAATTTGTTAATTTAAAAACAGGAGAAATAACAAAAGGAACAGATCCATATACACTTAATTTAAGTGATTTATTAGATGAAGGTGAAGATATAGTAGATTATGAAATAAGATTATGGATAAATGAAAAAGCTACAAATAGTGATATTTATATATCTACAGAAACTACTCCATATACAACAAAAGATTTTTGCGCTAAGTTAAAAGCGGATGTATATACTCAAGCACCTGAATATTGTTTTGTTTATGAATATGATGAAACAAATTTGACAGCATCTATTACAGATTATAATTGTTATGAAGGAAATACATATGGATATGAAACAATAACAGATGTAGCAATACCAATGACTACTTCAGTTATGCCTGAAGGGAAAAGTGGATATTATATAGATTATGCTGCTTATGAAGATGAAACAAAAGTAGAAGCATGCACTAATGCATTTATGAATATGGGAGATTGGTCAGATGCTTCTCAAGAAGAAATTGCAGAAGTTCGTTCATTGTATCAAATAATATGTTCTGGCGGAAATGTAGAAGGTATGGGTTTGGAATATTTTATGATGGAACAACCAGAACTTATTGAACAAGCAAATTTAGTAGAAACAGGTGTAGTAAAAGAATTAAAAAATTATACTACATTTAAAGTAGTAGATAATCCAACAGAAGATCAAATAAATAAATGTATGATTGTAGTAACTAATCTTGGCGCCGCAGATTCTGCTTCTACAATTTGTAATGATAGTAATACTCTGCAAAATTTAGCAAATGATGATCAATTTGGTTTATTCTTTTATGGAACAGGAATAGTAACTGCGAATATGGCAACTAAAAAAGATTATTCTGTCACATCCCTTGCAGGCAGTTCATTTAAAGAAAAGAATTTGACAAGTGTAGTAATTCCAGATGGTGTTACATCAATAGGAGCTAATGTATTTCAAAATAACAGCTTAACAAGTGTAACTATTCCAGATAGTGTGACTTCAATAGGAAATTATGCATTCCAAAACAACAACATAACAGGTTTAGCATTGGGCAATAGTGTTAAAACGATAGGGACCTATGCATTTGAAGGAAATGATAATTTAACAGGAAATTTAGTCATTCCTGATAGTGTGACTTCAATAGGAAATTATGCATTCCAAAACAACAACATAACAGGTTTAGCATTGGGCAATAGTGTTAAAACGATAGGGACCTATGCATTTTGTTCTAACAATCTCACAAGTGTAGTCATCCCAGATGGTGTTACAACCATCGGAGACGTTGCATTTGCTTCTAACAACCTCACAAGTGTAACCATCCCAGACAGTGTTACAAAAATCGGAGCCAGTGCATTTGCTTCTAACAACCTCACAAGTGTAACAATCCCAAATAGTGTCACAACCATCGGAAATTCTGCATTTCAATCTAACAACCTCACAAGTGTAGTAATCCCCGATAGTGTCACAACCATAGGATCTGGTGTATTTAATAATAATAAATTTTCAGATGAGGACGCCTATATATATGCAAGAACAGATTTTAATAATGATGGAATAGCAGAAATTAATTATACAGAAGTAATCGGCTATGGAGGTGCGAACAAGAATCCAATTATTCCAACCCAGAAGAATGAAATCGAACTAACAACCATAGGAGAAAGCGCATTTTCTCATAACAACCTCACAAGTGTAGTAATCCCAGATAGTGTTATAACCATCGGAGAAAGTGCATTTTGGAATAACAACCTCACACGTGTAGAAATACCAGATAGTGTTACAACCATCGGAGACTCTGCATTTTGGAGTAACAACCTCACACGTGTAGTAATACCAAATAGTGTCACAACCATCGGATCGCATGCATTTGGAAGTAACTACCTCATAAGTGTAGTTATTGGAGAGAATTCTAATTTAACAGAATCAACTGGTATAGGATTATTTGCGTTTCTCTCATCTGTATCTTCTAATCGTTATTTAACAACAATATATAATAACTCACAAAAAGCATTTGACTGGACAGGTGCAATAACAGGAACAGCAGGAACACCATTTATAACAGGAACTGTTCCAAGTTATGATAGTAATATAGTAACTATAACAACTGGTTATCCGAGTTAATAAAAGTTTACAAACACACGTTCTAATTTATGGAATGTGTGTTTTTTTTATGAAAAAGTATAGACTTTTAATAATGAAAGTAGTAAAATTGTGGTAGACAGTGGATGATAGTGGTAGAAAGTGGTGATTTCTATGTTAATGGGTGAATATCATCATAATATTGATGATAAGTTAAGAATGATTATTCCTTCTAAGTTTCGCGACGAGTTAGGCGAAAGCGTTGTTGTAACTAGAGGGCTTGAAAATTGCTTATTTGTATACTCCTTAACAGAGTGGTCTCAAATAGTTTCTAAGTTAAAATCTCTACCATTCACAAAAAAAGATGCACGTAACTTTACAAGAATATTCTTGTCTGGAGCCACTGTTTGTGAGTTTGATAAACAAGGCAGAATTAAAATTACTACACCACTAGCGGATTACGCCGATATTAAAAAAGAATGTGTTATTATCGGCGTAAATGACCGCTTAGAAATTTGGTCATTATCTAAATGGAATAACTTCTTTGATGAAAAGAGTGTTTCTTTATCAGATATGGCAGATCATTTATTTGATATGGATATGTAGGTATGGAAAAACATATAAGTGTGCTTCTAAATGAAGTAATTGAATATTTAAACATTAAAGAAGATGGAACATATGTAGATATGACTCTTGGTTATGCAGGTCACTCAAGTGAAGTATTAAAAAGAATAAAAAGGGGCTTTCTATTCGCCTTTGATAAAGATATTGATGCGATTAAGTATAGCGATGAAAAGTTATCAAAAATAGGAAGTAATTATAAAATATTTAATACAGGTTTTATAAATATAAAAGATTGTATTAATGATAAAGTAGATGGGATATTATTTGATCTAGGGGTATCTTCAGTAGAACTAGATGAAGACTTTCGTGGTTTTAGTTATATGAAAGATGCTAAACTTGATATGAGGATGGATCAAAGTTCTTCTTTTTCTGCTTATGATGTAGTAAATAGTTATTCTAAGGAAGAATTAATTAGAATATTTAGAGAATATGGTGAAGAAAAACATGCAGGAAGAATTGCTAGTGAAATTATAGATTATAGGAGTATTAAACCTATTGAAACAACATTAGAATTAGTAGATATTATAGATAAATGCATTCCATATAAGGAAAAAAGAAATTCTCATCCTGCTAAGAAAGTATTTCAAGCTATTAGAATAGAAGTAAACAATGAACTTGGAGAGTTTGAAAAGGCTTTATATGATAGTTTAAATTTATTAAAAGTTGGTGGAAGAATAGTAGTTATTACATTTCATTCTTTGGAAGATAGAATATGTAAACAAATATTTAAAAAAGTAACTGAGGTTGATCCTTTAATTAAAGGAATGCCCAATATTGATGATAGTTTATTACCAGATTATAAATTAGTTACTAAGAAAGCTATTGAACCAACAAATCTTGAAATTAATTTTAATAAAAGAGCAAAATCCGCGAAAATGCGTGTTATAGAAAAGATAAAATAATTTGGAGGAAAGATTATGAAAATACAAAATGGAAAAATTAAATTAACTAGATTTGAGAAATTAATGTTTTTTATTACATTTGTTTTGGTAGTGCTTTCTCCAGTTATGTCAGTATTTGCAAAATCGGAACTTTCTAAAGCAAATTATGAAGTAGAAGAAACAAAAGAAAAAATAAGTCTTCAAACTAAGACAAATGAAAGTTTAGAAATGAAAATAAATGAACTTGTTTCTTTAGAAAATTTACAAGATATTGCAAAAGAAATGGGATTAAGTTATACTAGTAGTAGTATAAAAGTTGTAGAATAGGGTGATTAAAATTGAGTTCAAACAATACAAAATATCAAAATTTATTTATTGTTGTAACTCTTTTTTGTTTTGGTGTTTTAATATATAGAATAAGTTTTTTAACTATTTCTGATGAAGTAGATGGAGTTAATTTAAAAGAATTTGCAGATAATCGTAGTGTAGTTTCTACAACTATTCCTGCAAGTCGAGGTTCTATTTATGATGTAAATGGAAAATATTTAGCAATGAATGTTTCTTCTTATACTTTAATTGCGTATTTGGAGGAAAGTAGAACTACAGATATAGAAGACCCAAAGCATGTAGTAGATAAAGAGTTAACTGCTAAAAAGCTTTCTACTGTGATAAGTATGAAAGAAAAAGAAATTTTATCAATTTTAAATCAAGATGGATTATATCAAGTAGAATTTGGCAATGCTGGGAAAAATTTAACTGAACTTGAAAAGGAAAAAATTGAAGAACTTAATTTACCTGGAATAGATTTTATTGAAAGTGAAAAAAGATATTATCCGAATGGTAATTTTGCATCTTATACTTTGGGTTACGCCAAGAAAGATGAAAGTGGAAAAATAGTAGGAGAATTTGGGATGGAATCTTTACTTGATGAAGTATTAAGTGGTGAAGATGGTTCTACTACTTATCAAAAGGATTTAAATGGATATAAAATACCAGGAACAAAAGAAGTTACAGTTTCTGCTAAGGATGGAAGTGATATTTATTTAACACTTGATTCGAATATTCAGTTTTTTGTTGAGGAAGCTGCAAATACCGCTAATAAAAAATATGATTTTGATTGGCTTACTTTAGTAGTTGCGGATGCTAAGACTGGTGCAATTTTAGGGCTTACGCAAACTCCTTCTTTTAATCCAAATATTTTAGATATTGATAACTGGATGGATATAACAGTAGGTGAAGCTTATGAACCAGGTTCAATTATGAAAATATATACATATATGGCTGCTATGGAAGCTGGGACTTATAAAGGTGATAAAAAATTTGTTTCTGGGAAATATGTAACAGATGATAAAACTGTTATATATGACTGGTTAAAAACAGGGTTTGGAAATATTACTTATGATCAAGGATTTTTATCATCATCAAATGTTGGGGTAATTAATATAGTAAATAATTTTATTAATAAAGATATAATGTATGATTATTTCTTGAAAATGGGCTTTGGCGAGAAAACAGGAATAACTTTAGCTAATGAAGTAAAAGGGAAAATTTCTTTTACTTATCAAACTGAAATTTATAATGCTGCTTTTGGACAAGGAATTACAACCACACCGATGCAACATATACAAGCTCTTACATCAATTGCAAATGATGGAGAAATGCTTACACCTTATATTATAGATAAAGTAGTAGATGATGAAGGAAATACAATTTTTACTGGAGAAAGAACAGTTAAAAGTGTCGTAGCATCAAAAGATACTACAGATAAAGTTAAAGATTTAATGTATAAAACAGTAAATAATACTTGGAATTATGCAACTGCTACTGATTATGCCTTAAAGGGTTATGATTTAATTGGAAAAACAGGAACTGCTCAGCTTGTAAATCCTAATACTGGAAATTATTATACAAGTGATTATTGGACAATAAAATCATTTGTTGGTATGTGGCCAAAAAAAGAACCAGAAGTTATAATTTATGCATCTGTAAAAAAATCAGTAGGTGGTTCATCAAAACCACTTACAACCTCTGTAAAATCTTTAGTTACTAATATTAGTAAATACTTAAATATTTTTGATGATTCAAAAGAAAAAATAGTTAATAATTTTGAGATAGGTAGTTATATAAATAAAAATACTAAAGATGTAGAAAATATTTTAAAAACTAATAATATTAAATATATAAAATTAGGAACAGGAAATAAAGTAATAGAACAATATCCTAAGAAAGATAGTGTTTTAAATGTAAATGATATAGTTATTTTAAAAACAAATAGTAGTAGTTATAACATGCCAAATATTGAGGGATTTAGTAAACTTCAAACAAGAGCCGTATGTGATTTTTTAGATCTTAATTGCACTTTTGATGGATATGGGTATGTTACTAAACAAAGTATAAAAAAAGATGTAGTTATTAAGAAAAATGATGAATTAAAAGTATTTTTTAAAGTATCATAATAAAATTAAAACTTTTTTCAAAACTATATGTTTTTGATATTTCAGTTAAAAATAAGAAGCAAATTATTAAGCTAAGCACATATATAAGTGTTTAAAATTAATATTTGTTTTCTTTTTTATGTATAAATTTTAAAAATGGTCATTTGATTTTGATTTCTCTATAGTTTATATTG
>JAZNOG010000092.1:0-9500 GCA_045580645.1 Bacilli bacterium | reverse complement strand
ATAACATTATAAGTTTTATTATTAAGTTCTATCTCCATAATACATCACTAATTAAATTATAATATAAAAAATTGTTTTTTAATAGATATATTGATTATTATCACTTATTATTAAATAACTTTGTTCTATTTAGCAACAATTTTTTAACTGCAATATCCTCTAATTTATTTATAGAAAATGTTTTAGAACCCGCATGATTTATTGAAGCACCACAATGATAGAGTTGCTTTTTATCTAATATAAAATATCTATCATGAAATGTATTATTATAAATAATAGTTAAGTTGTTATATTGTTTATTATATTTTTCTATATCTAACGGACTTAGTTTATTGTTTTCTTTGGTAATTGAATAACTTTTACTTTTATGTTTTTAATCATATCTAAAATAGTTTTATCTTCATAACTATCTATTACAATAAGTTCTTCTTTAGCTTCTTTAAATATATCTAATATCTTTGAATATGCATCATATATTTGGCCATAGAAATATATTTCATTTGATTTGGTTTCAAACTTATCAAAAGTTTTTTCTAATATATTTAATCTTTCATCATGCTTTAAAACCATATTATTTATATATTTTTGTTCAATTAAGTTTGATGATATATATTTTCTCATTGATACAAATGCATCCATAATACTTATACTTACTTCTTCTGCAACTGAGGTCCTTAAAACTGTTGCAAGCATTGCTACACCTTGTTCAGTAAATGCATAGGGCATTGTTCTTTTCATTTTTACATTTGCGGTCCCAATTTGGGACCACAAATTTTCAAATTCCCTGATTGTTAATTGAAACATAAATCTTTCTGGGAATCTATTAATGTGTCTTTTTACAGCTTGATTTATAGTTTTTGTCCCATTTTGGCACTTATAAAGTTTAGCTAAATCACTATCAAGCATAACTTGTTTTCCCCTTATTTCATATATCATACTTTCTATTTTTATCTCTTCTGTTTCCAACACACTTTCCTCCTTTAAAAAATATCTTTATATATAATACGCAAAAGAGTAATGTTTCACCTAACAAAATAAAAAAATAGGATTTCCTATTTTTCATATTCACAAACAGAACATTTAATTTTATCTTTCTTTTCTACCAAAACTTCATTACATTTTGGACAAAATTCATTTATAGGTTTATCCCATAATGCAAAATTACATTTCGGAAAATTATCACATGCGTAAAATATTTTCCCTTTTTTAGTTTTCTTTTCAATTATATGACCATTACATTTAGGACAATCCATTATAACATTAATAGTCTTTTCTTCTTTTTTAACATATTTACATTCAGGATAATTACTACAAGCAGTAAATGTCCCATACTTACCTTTTCTAATAACTAAAGCCTTACCACATTCTGGACATATTTCTCCAGTTTCTTCAGGAGCTTTCTTTTCCATATTACTAAATGCATCTTTAACAGATGGTTCAAACTCATTCCAAAATTTTTCTAAAAGATTATTCCATACTATTTTACCATCTGCAACTTCATCTAAATCTTTTTCCATATTTGCAGTATATTCTACATTTATAATATGCGAGAAAAATTCTTGTAACTTATTAGTGGTTTCTATACCTATTTCAGTAGGTTTAAATTTCTTTTCTTCTAAAACTACATACTCTCTTTCTTTTAAAGTATCAATTATTTTTACATAAGTACTAGGTCTACCAATTCCTAATTCTTCAAGTTCTTTAATAAGCTTTGCTTCTGTATATCTAGGAAGTGGTTTAGTATAATGTTCTTCACTTTCTATTTTATTTGAAATCAAAACATCAGTTTTATAGTTTTCTAAATCAGGTAAAACTACATCTGAACTTTCTTCATAATCTTTATATACTTTTAAATAACCATCAAATATCAAAATACTACCTGTTGTTTTAAATTGATAATTATTATTATCTAATATAATTGTTGTTTGTAGTTGTTTTGCATCAATCATAAGTGAAGCAAGAGCACGAATATAAATCATTTTATATAATTTATATTCATCTGGTGTTAAATAATTTTTTACCTTTTCTGGAGTTCTAAAAATACTTGTAGGCCTAATTGCTTCATGTGCATCTTGAACATTATCTGTTTTCTTACTTGTTTTGGCATATCCTATATATTCTTTTCCAAAATTGTCTATAATAAATTTATTAGATGCTTTTATAAATTCATCACTTAAACGAATAGAATCAGTTCTCATATAAGTAATTAACCCTGTGGTTTCATTTTCCAAATCAATTCCTTCATATAGTTTTTGAGCAATAGACATAGTTTTTTTACCATTAAAATTTAGCTTATTTGAAGCATCCTGTTGAAGCGTTGATGTTGTATATGGAGCTTTTGCTTTCTTATTTTTTTCCTTTTTCGATACTTCATCTATTTTAAATGTATTAGATAACTTATTTAAAATATCATCCTTTTCTTTTAAAGATTTTATTTCAATATTCTCATGATTATAAGCATATAAATCTGATTCAAATTCATTAAAATATGCGGTTATTGTAAAATATTGTTCAGGAACAAATTTATTTATCTCTTCTTCTCTATCTACGATAAGTTTTAAAGCAACTGATTGAACCCTACCTGCTGATTTTCCACCTGTTTTTGATTGCATTAGTTTCGATAATCTAAAACCTATTATACGATCTAGTATTCTTCTTGTTTCTTGAGATTTAACTAAATTATCATCTATTTTACGAGGATGATTAAAAGCCTCAATTACTTTATCCTTAGTTATTTCATTAAATACTACTCTTTCATAATCTTTATCTTTTAAACCCATTGCATCTTTTAAATGCCATGATATTGCTTCTCCTTCTCTATCCGGATCAGATGCAAGATAAACTTTATCTACTAATTTAGCATCTTTTTTCAAATCAGTAATAACTTTTTTCTTTCCTTTTATAGCAACATAATTAGGTTTAAAACCATCATCTATATCTACACCAAATCCAAACTTACCAGTTGTAGATAAATCACGAATATGACCTTTAGAAGATACAACTTTGTAATCTTTTCCTAAATACTTTTCAATTGTTTTACTTTTACTTGGAGATTCCACAATTACTAAATTTTTCAAAACTATCACGTCCTTACTTCTAATTATATAAACTAATTTTTAAAATTTGTCAAATGTTTTAAAAATTTATTTTTACCTTTACATATCAACTAAATATTAATTTCTAACAAAATAAAAAATAAAAATTATTAAAAGAATAAACTAATTTTTAAAAATTTAATATAAATTATATCTAAAATAAATATTAAAAAAATCTCAAAAAATGAGATTTTCTAACTTTTTATCGTCCTTAAATAATCACTAACTGGCCCATAACTTCTTCTATGCTCTTTTATTATTCCATGCTCATTTATAGCGTCAATATGTTCTTTGGTTGGATATCCTTTATTCTTTTTAAAATTATAATAAGGATATTTTTCATGAAGTTCATCTAACATTCTATCTCTTGTTACTTTTGCTATAACAGATGCAGCAGATATAGATAAACTTTTTAAATCACCTTTTATAATTGATGTAGAATTAATTTCTAAATCAAGTTTCATTGCATCTATTAAAATATGTTCTGGTTTTACATTTAAATTATCAATAGCTTTCTTCATAGCAAGTTTAGTAGCTTCATAAATATTTATTTCATCTATTATTTTTTCATCAACTATTCCTATTCCTACACTTATAGCGTCTTTCATAATAATATCAAAATATTGTTCTCTTTTCTTCTCAGTTAATTTTTTTGAATCGGTAAGACCATCAAGTTTATAGTTTAATGGTAGAATAACTGCAGATGCCACTACTGGCCCAACTAAAGGACCACGACCTACCTCATCTACTCCCGCAATTAGTTTAACACCTTTTTTTATAAGTTCTTTCTCATAACGATAATTATCTTTCAGACATAATGCTAAATCAATTGCTTTTATATCTTTTATATCTTTTTTTCTATTCAACCTCTTTTTTAGTTCTAAAGTAGATTCTAAAGTTGCAAATCTAATACCATCAATAATTATATAATCAGTTTCATCATAATAAGTTCTAAAAAACTCAATATTATCTAATTCATATACTTTATCATTATTAAAACCTATATGATAATTTAAATTAGTTAAAGACTTTTCTAATTTTTCTGATATAACAATATCAATATCTGAAGTTTCATCTTTTACACCTTGCACAACTAAAGAAGCATCACTTATAACAATATATTCATTTATATCAAAATCTAAACTTTTAAGTATATTTAATATTTCTTCTTTATTTAACATCTTCATACCTATCAAAAGTAATTCCTTTTATTTTACCTGATTTAATATCATTTAAAATAATATCTATAACCTTATCAAAGTCAACTATTCCGCCTTTTACCATACAACCTTTGTTCTTGCCTATTATAGTAAATACTTCTTCAAAATCTTCTATATCATTTATTTTATAGTGATTAGTTAATATATCTTTATAATAAGTATTTAAAAACTTTAAAATATAAATAGCAACATCTTCTTTAGGTAATATTTCTTCTTTTATCGCAGTAGTGCTTGCTAAATTAAAAGCAAGTTTTTCTTGTTCTAATTTTGGCCACAAAATACCAGGAGAATCTAAAAGTTCAATATTTTTACCTACTCTTATCCAACTTAAACTTTTTGTAACACCAGGTTTATTTCCAGTAGTAGCAGTTTTTTTACCTACTATTTTATTTATTAAAGTAGATTTACCAGCATTTGGAATACCTACTACTAAGGCCCTTATTTTATCTTTCTTTAAACCCTTTAATCGCATCTTTTCTATCTTTTCTTTTAAAATTTCATTACTAAGTTCAAATATTTCATTTATATTAGCATTACTAGTTAAATCATATTTTAAAACTTTATAACCTAACTCTTCATAATACTTAATAAATTTATTAGTTTCATTTTTATCACATAAATCATATTTAGTCATAATCAAAATACGAGGTTTGTTATTTATTAGTTCATCTATATCCTTTATTTTAGAACTATAAGGAACCCTAGAATCTATAACCTCATATATTATATCTATTAAAGACAAATTTTCTTTTATTAATCTTTTTGTTTTAGCCATATGACCAGGATACCAGTTAATATTTGTTTTATTTTCATCCATTAAAATCACTTCCTCTTAACTTATTTCTCTTATTACAAAAACAATAAATCTTCTATACCATTAAAAATTACACTTTTTAATCCAATCCCATTAGCGGATTCAACATTTTCATAATTATCATCAAAAAATATAGTTTCATCTTTATTTAAATTATATCTATTTAATATTAATTCATAAATTCTAGTATCAGGTTTTATTAAATGCTCCTCATAAGAACATACTACTCCTTTAAAATAAGATAAATTTATTTTATTTTTAATATAATCATAACTAAACTTTGTATTATTAGTTAAAATATATAAATTATACCCTTTATTATATAATTCAACAATTTTATTATAAATATCCTTTTTCAAAGGAAAAGTTTCATCATAATACTTTGGACTAAGTATATATTCTAATTCCTCTTTAATATTTGGATATTTTATTATCATACTTTTGATATAATCTTCAGAAGAAATATATCCTTTCATACATTCATTAAAATTATCTATAAATGCAATTTTGGATATCTCCTTAGCTCTTTTAGAACTTATATTAAATTTATTAGATAAACTATCATTTTTATCATCAAATATTACTCCCCCTATATCAAAAATAATGTTTTTAATCATTTCATCCACCTTATATAATCAATATATTGTCAAATAATATTTATTTCTTATAATATTTTTCTAAATCTTCATGTAAATTAGAATTAAACTTTTTATTTCTTATCATATCAATTTCAAACTTATAAGGAGGATTTGCTCCTACCCATGGTGTTTCAAGTATTTTAGGAACATTTTCTAATTTTTCATTATAAATTATATCAATTAAAGTATTAAAACCAATATTTCCATATCCAAAATTTTCATGCCTGTCTTTTTTAGAACCAGGAAGATTTTTACTATCATTTACATGAACACATCCTACTTTAGAAAGTAATTCTTTTTCTTCAAGCATCTTAATTATTTCATTAAAACAACTTACATCATACCCAGAATCTGATAAATGACAAGTATCAAGACAAATTCCTATTTGATCCTTTTTATCTACTAATGAAATAATTTTTTCTATCTCTTCTATTTTAGAACCTACTTCTGTTCCTTTACCTGCCATCGTTTCAAGAAGTATTGTAACATCTGTATTTTCTAACACTATATTTAGAGCATTTGCTATATTATTTATACCTTCTTCAATTCCACATCCAACATGACTTCCGGGATGTAAAACTAATTTTTTTACAAATAATTCTTCACATCTTTTACATTCTTCAATTAAAAATGAAATAGAAAAATTATATTTACTTTCTTCTTTTCTATTAGCTAAATTTATAATATATGGAGCATGCACAATTACATTAGATAAACTAATATTATTTTCTTTCATAATACCTAATGCCTTATACGTCAGTTCATCATTTATAGGAAAACGATTACTATTTTGAGGAGCCCCTGTATAAAACATAAAACTATTGCTTCCATAAGATAAAGATTCTTCTAAAGAACCTAAAAGTTGTGTATCTTTTCTAAATGATACATGAGATCCAATTAATAACATATTATCAACTTCTTTCTATAATAATTATAATAACTTATATAATTTTAAGCAAGAAAAAAGATATTCTTTACGAATATCTTAATTATAAATTATTTTGTAGTTGGTGCTGTTGTAGTAAATTCTGTAGTTCCTCCATTAGCATAAGTATGGGCGTATTTTTCACCAGTTCCAAGAGAAATTGCAGCACATTCAACTGTGTTTAATACTACATTTTTTTCCAAAATATTCGCTTCTGCTACAACACTTGATGAATTAAAACTTAATCCATTTTTATTGTTGTCAGCAAAACAAACAGAATATGTTGCCATGCCACTAGTAGGATCAATTGATACTTTAACATAACTAGTTTCAGTATAATCAGCATTATATGGACTAGATACTAATTTTTTCTCTAATAAATTATTAATTTGACTTTTTGTATAGTACACAGTTCCTGTTCCACCACTTGAAATATAATCATTTCTTACTGCACTTACTGCTTCACTAACATTTGACACAAAAGTTCCTCTTCTTGCAGTTGCTAAATATCTCATTGTTGCAGGTATAGCTACAGCAACTAAGATTGCTAAAATAACAATAACTGCTAAAAGTTCAATTAAAGTAAATCCTTTCTCATTTTTCTTAAATTTTTTCATATCTTTCCTCCTATTATTTTTCTTATAAATTAAATATACACTTTTTATCTTTTTTTGTAAAGATTTTGTTATCCTTTTTACTAATTTTATTCATTTGAAATGTCAATCACTAATTCTATATCTTGTTCATTTAAACTATCTTCTGTAACTAATTCACAATTGTCTGTTCCCAAACAATGATTTTCAGTTCTTAAATCAATATAATATACATATTTGTTATTTTTTAAACAAACTTCAACACTACCAATAATATAATAATCATCATATCCATCTTTCTTTGTGTAATGTTTAGTCCCATCTTTTTCTGTTACTTCAATATAACCTAATTCACTCATACTATATGTTTCACATTCATTAGAACTTAAATCTTTATTATCTAACTTAAATTTATACTTTGCTTTTGCTATCATTGCTTTTGCATCTGTTATAGTTTGTTCCCTCTTACCCCTATCAAGCATATTAACAACATTAGGCACCGCAATAAGCGCAATAACTGCCATGATTGCAACAACTGCTAGAAGTTCTACTAATGTAAATCCTTTTTTATTCATTATATTCACCACCTAACAATTACCTTCTTTTAAACAACTATTTAAACCTTGTCTTATTTCATTTACAAAATCTTTTTGATCAACATATTCATTTTTTAATATTGAAAAACTAATAAGCATTACTAATGAAAGAAGTATAACTATTGCATATACAACAGTAGTTATTGCAAAACCTTTATTATTCATTTATATCACCTTATCCTAATAAAATTATAACAAAAAAAAAGATAAAAAAAAAGATATATTTAACTTAATATATCCATAAATCTAGAAATAGTATCTAAACTATCAACTATTTTACTTATTCTAGCTTCTGTATTTAGTTTATAATTCTTTTTCATTTCCTCTTCAAAAAGTTTAAAATAAATTGGACTTCTGTTTAACTTTTTATACCAATTAGAGTTTTCCCTTAAATATCTTGCATTAAGTAAATTTTCTTTTATTTTATACTGAATGTCTATACTCATTAATCATCAAACTTCTCATATATTGGTCTAGGAGTATATTCATTTTTTCTAAAGTTATTATTCACATCAACAGTTTTATTTTGCACTATTTCTTGCAAATACCCTATTCCTTTTTGTAAAGATCCAATTCCTTTTTGAAGTTCAGTCATATCAATATTCCTTAAAAGTCCAAGCATATCCTTTAAAGACGTTCCATTATTAGTAATGCCCAAATATTTATTCCAAACACTATGATTTGGACCATAAAGTTCATACATTTCATAAAATTTTTGCCATGTCATTTCATTATTTCTAACAAAAGTTATTAAATTTGGTTTTTCTCTAACAAAATTTTTAAAACTTTCTAAAGACATAAAATCACCTAATAAAATATATGCAAAATGTGACAATATGTTCTTATAATTTATTAATTTCTTCCAAAGTTAAACCTGTTATTTCACTAATTATTGTTATATCCATATTTTTATTTAACATGTTTTTAGCTATTTATATTTTATTTTGTTCTATGCCTATATTAATACGTCGTTCTATTCCTATTTCAATACCTAGTTCAACACCGTCAGTTCTTGCATTTTTTATCATCGTATTATGTAACATCTTTTCATGTAGTTCTTTATCATATAAACCAACTATCTCTTCTTCTTGAGATGCATCATAGGCATCCTTTACATATTCTTCCATTAGCCTATCCCCTCATATAACTCTTTTAAAAGACTTTCATCTTTCTCATTAAAGACAAGTAATAATTTCTCAAATTTACTTAACTTTTCTTTATTATACAATTTTTTCTTTATCAAGGGAATATATATGTTATATATTTTTATATCATCAGTTAACATTTTTCCATTTTTTGTATTTGTTATCACATATTCTTCTAGAACTTCTATATTATTTTTAAAGTTAAAATTATTTAAGTTTATTTGTATTGTTGTTGTAAATTCATATATCTTATTACCTCTTCTTCTTGGTGATTGATAGATATTAAACATATAACTAAGATTTCTTTTAAGCATTGGAACACTTTTTGTATTATTCATTTCTATATTATAGATTTTCCCATTTACTTCACAAATTAAATCTACTGTTTTACTTGCTTCATAGTATTTATCTAGATCTAATTTTTCTTTTATAAATTTTATATTATTATATACTTCTTTATAATTTAAGTTTAAT
>JAZNOG010000091.1:0-5667 GCA_045580645.1 Bacilli bacterium | reverse complement strand
TTGTGTTTTATGGAAAGGAAATAAAACTTTCTTATAATGAATATAAAAAATATAAGAACAATGCATATTATTTTTCAAAAAGACAAGAGGCAATTGATAAAATCAATAAAATTATTAAAGAAAATGATTTAATTTTATTTAAGGCTTCACACGGCATGAAATTTGCAGAACTTATTGATTCTAGTTTTGGACTTGAAGTAGGAGAAATATCATCACTTGCCAATAAAGAATATAAAACAAATGAGAATGATGATTTTAAATATAATGTTTTTGATTCTTTTGTAACTATTGAAGAATATAAAGGAGAAAACAAAACGTTGAAGTTACCTGAAATTTTAGATAACTTACCAGTTGAAAAATTAGGAAGGAACTTATTTTTAAATAATAAAAAAATAAAAGAAGTAATTTTATCTAATAATATTTTAAGATTAAAAAGCAGATGTTTTAAAAATAGTTCTATTATATCTGTTCAACCAAATAAAAGATTAAAAACAATTGGTCTAGAAGCCTTTTGCGGTTGCAAAAATTTAAAAGAAATAAGTTTTAATGAGGGTTTGTTAATTATAGAATCTAAAGCATTTGCAAATTGTCATAGTTTAAGAAAAATAGTTATTCCAAGTTCTACTAAAAAAATATCAAAAAATGCATTTGAAAATTCTAAAAATATTGTTATGTATTGTCATAAAGGTTCTTATGCAGAAGAGTATGCCCTTAACAATAATATAAAATACGAATATATTAAGTAAAATAATATAATTAGTGTTATAATATAAAAGATGTGGCAAGAAATGAGGTAAAAAAATGAAACAATTTTTTAATGATATTAAAAAATATTATAAATATATAGTTTATAGTGCTAAAGCACAATTAAAATCAGAAGTAGTAGATTCTTATTTAAGCTGGATATGGCTTATTTTAGAACCAACTTGTTTTATGCTGATATATACTTTTTTAGCAGGGGTAGTATTTAATGCAAAAACTGAATATTTTCCTGTATTTGTATTTATTGGTATAACAATATGGAATTTTTTTACTAAAACACTAACTGGCAGTGTTAGGTTAGTTCCTAATAATAGAGAAATAGTAACAAAGGTATATGTTCCAAAATTTGTTTTATTGTTTACTAAAATGTTTGTGAATTCCGTGAAATTTTTTATTTCGTTTTCACTTGTAATAATTTGTATGATTATATATAGGGTTCCTATAAGTTTTAATGTTTTATACTTTATTCCAATTTTTATTACTTTATTTATATTTACATTTGGAATTTCTTCTATATTTATGCATTTTGGTGTATTTGTAAAAGACTTAGCTAATTTAACCACAATAGCTTTAAGATTATTATTTTATGCTTCAGGAGTATTTTTTGCTTTAGAAACTAGAGTTCCTGTCCCATATAATAAAATACTTGCAACATTTAATCCAATTGCCGCTATTATAACACAATGTAGAGATGTCTTATTATATAAAACACCAATGAATGGATTGCTTATTATGTCATGGCTAATAATAAGTTTATTCATCTGTTATATAGGAATAAGAACAATTTATAAATATGAAAATACATACGTGAAGGTGATGAAATAATGAAGAAGAAAGAAATTGCAATAACTGTGGAAAACTTGGATATTTATTATAAAGATATTAAAAGATTTTCTTTAAGAAAATCTGGTTTAAATAGTTTAGTAAATGCAAATAAATTTCATGCTGTTAAAAATGTATCTTTTGAAATACCAAAAGGACAAATAGTAGGAATATGTGGTAAAAATGGAAGTGGCAAATCAACATTATTAAGAGCCATAAGTGGCATTTTTTCTGCAGATAATGGTAAGATAGATTTACACGGAAATACCATTTCTCTTTTATCAATCGGAGTAGGTTTTCAAAGGAGTTTAACAGGGTATGAAAATATTATGTTATCGGGTTTATTGCTAGGTTATTCTGAGGAAAAAATACTTGAGAAAATAGATGAAATAATAGAATTTTCTGAACTTAAAGAATTTATATATCAACCAGTATCTTCATATTCTTCTGGTATGTATTCAAAACTTGCATTTTCTATAACAGCAATACTTGAAACAGACATTATTTTAATTGATGAAGTGTTAAGTGTTGGAGATATTCATTTTAGACAAAAAAGTTATAATAAAATGAAAGAATTAATATCAGATGATTCAAAAACAGTTTTAATTGTATCGCATAGCTCTAAAACATTAAAAGAATTATGTGATAGAGTTATCTGGCTTAATGAAGGCGTTTTAAAAGGTGATGGGCCTGCTGAAGAAATAGTAGATAAATATGAAGAATTTATGTTAAATCAAATATAAAATATAAAAAGAAAGAAGTGATTAAAAAATGGCAACAAAATTTGTGTATACTGATGAAGATGAAGAAAAGTTTGAAAGGTTAAAAGATATATATCAAAAAACCTTTTCTCAACAAACTAGAGCGTTTTTAAGAAAAACAATAGTTTTTAAATTAGCAAGAGGTTTCTTGGTAGCAAAAGAAAAAACTTTTTTTCCTGGAATGGAAAGAAAAAGTTTTATAGTGAGATTCTTTGATAATGTAAAATGGATATTTAAATATAACTCAGTAAATGTAACGTATAACCGTTTTGGATTAGATATTAAAAACTTTAGAAATTCTAAAGATTATTTAGATTTTTCATATGTAAAAAAAGATAGGGCTAAAATTCATCATAAAGATCATCCTCTTGTTCAATATAGAGAGGCTAATGTAAATACAAGATACTCTATTATTGCAGATAATAAACATGTTTTTTATTCATATATGGAAAGTATTATTCCTAGTAGTGTTCCAAAAACAGACTTTGTTTTTCAAGGGGATAAAGTAATTTCTCCATATAGTGATGACCTTTCTACAAAAGATGCCTTCTATAATTTAAAAGATGGAAGATATATTTGTAAACCTGTTATTGGTTCACATGGTGATTTTATTGTATCTGTTACTAAAAAGGGTAATGATCTTATTATAAATGATGAAGAAATAACACTAGATACTTTAGTGGAAGAATCTAAATACACTTCATTTTTAGTTCAAGAATTCTTAAAACAACATGATGATATTAATAAAATCAATAATACATCTGTAAATACATTAAGAGTTATATCTACTCACTGGAATGAAGATGTGCATATTTTGGCCGCTATGATAAGACTTGGCGCTAAGGAAGACAAAATAGTAGATAACGCTGATGCAGGTGGAACTTTTGTTGGAATAGATATAGAAACTGGAAAATTAAAAGAATATGGATATTTCTATAATTCTCCTAGAACTAAATCTCATCCTATTAGTAATGTAGTATATAAAGATTATCAAATTCCATATTGGAAGGAAACAATTGAACTTATAAATAAACTTCATCCAATTTTATTTGGATTTGCTACAATTGGTTGGGATATTGCTATTACACCTGAAGGTCCAGTTGTTGTAGAAATAAACTGGAATTATTCATTAAAAGGAATTCAGATTTGTAATGGTGGTTTAAAACCACGTTGGGAAGAACTTAAAAATAAGTAGTTGTTTTTGGTGGTTGTTATGAATAGTTTAAAAAAAATATATGATAAAATTACGAAAATTGTAAAATTATCTGTAATATGGGTAGTAAAAATATTATTTGCAAAAAGACACTTTAAAGTAAATGTATTTAAAAGCACTTATTATGCAATATTTGGAGGTTTTATGCCTGATCAAGTTGCGCTTTACAACCTAAATAAAAATAATAAAAAACAGTATTTATCAGAGTTTGATTGGTATAAATCTAGATATATAAATGAACCATATAATTTTATTTTAAATAATAAATTGGTATGCGCTGATATGTTAAAACAATATATAAATGTTCCAAAAGTTATTGTGGTTAAACAAAAGGGTGAACTTACTTCGATTGATAATGAAGTTAAAACTTATGAAGATGTTTTAAAAGAAATTAAGTTTTATAAATATGTCTTTATCAAACCAAATAATATGGGTAAAGGAGAAGGCGTTAAAAGAATTACTTTTGATGATAACACTTTCTATATAGATCAAGATAAAACTTCGGAAGAAGCACTAATTAAGATATTAGAAAAGCAAAATAATTATCATATATGTGAAGGTATAAAACAAAGTGCATTTTTAGATAGTATTTATGATAAGACTACTAATACTATGAGAATGGTTACTTTTAGAAATCCTGAAACTAATGAATTTGATTTGTATTATGCAGTTTTAAGAATTGGCACAAAAGAAACAATTCCTGTAGATAATGGTAGTCGTGGCGGACTTACTGCAAATATTGATATAGAAACAGGTAGATTATCAAGTGCTAAATGTATCCAAAAAGCTGTAGAATATGAAATGCATCCAGATTCGAATAATCAAATTAAAGATAAGTTTATTCCAAACTGGGATAAAGTTAAAGAAGAAATACTCTATGTTTCTAATAAATTTTCTTATCTATACTTTATTGCATGGGATGTTTTGCTTACTGATAATGGAATATATATTATTGAAGCAAATACATCAAGTGGCGTAAATATATTACAATTAAACGGTGGACAAAGACAAAAAGAACTTGGAAAATTCTATAAAAAACATAAAATAATAAAATAGAGGTTATATGAAAGCATTACTTATTCAAATATTTAAATTATTCTTAAAAATTATTTATTTCTTTTTAAAGTTAATTCCTACTAATAATAAAAAAATAGTATTTATAAGTAGACAATCTAATGAAATTACTTTAGATTTCGAAATGATAAAGAAAGAAATTGAAAAAGAAAATAGTGATATAAAAATGATATTTTTATGTAAAAGAATAGAAAAGGGAATTTTTAATTATTTAAAATATTTCTTTACTATTTTAAAACAAATGTATCATTTAGCAACATCTAAAGTTTGTGTTTTAGATTCTTATTGTATTCCAGTATGCATTTTAAAACATAAAAAAGGTTTATATATTCTTCAAATTTGGCATTCTATAGGTAAGATTAAAAAATCTGGTTATCAAACATTAGATAATGTTTCAGGTAGAAGTAGAAAACTTGCAGAACTTATGTGTATGCATAAAAATTATGACAACATTATTGCAGGAGGTAAAGCTTTTAATAAATTCTATTGTGAAGGATTTAATTGTGAAGAAAAAATACTTTTAAATTATGGTCTTCCTAGAAGTGATGTTTTATTAAAAGAAAATAATCAAATAAAAAAGAAAATTTTAGAAAGTTATCCTGAGTTAAATAATGGAAAAATAAATGTTTATTATGCTCCGACATTTAGAAAATATGAAGTTGAAGAAGCAATAGAAATAACTGATAAATTTGATTTAGATAAAGTAAACTTAATTGTAAGATTTCATCCAAATCAAAAACTAGAAATTAATAATGATAAAGTATTTAAATGTGAGGAATTTTCAGCAGTTGACTTGCTTACAGTATCTGATTATCTTATTACAGATTATTCTTCTATTTGCTTAGATGCTTTAGTATTAGATGTTAAATTATTATTTTATGTATTTGACCATGATAAATATTTAAGTGAAAATGGGATTAATTTAGATGCATTAGAAGTTATTCCTACTTGTTCTAGTAAAGATATAGAAGTTTTAAAAGATATAATAGAAAATAGTAAATATGATATTGAAAGTTATAATAAATTCAAAAAAAA
>JAZNOG010000090.1:0-8830 GCA_045580645.1 Bacilli bacterium | reverse complement strand
AAAGAAAAAACAGTAAAAGAAAATGAAAAAAAGGTTTTAAGTTATGCATCTAATTTATTAAGAGAAAATATAAAGATTACTTTAGAACAAAATAAAAAAGAACTTGATGATTTTATAAATGATAGTTTAAATGATTTAAATGAAAAGATAGTTAAAATTACTAAGAAGGAAAAAAAGAAAGAATTTAATAAATTAAAAGAATATTTGTTAAAATTTAATAATACTTTATTTGTAAAAAATGAAAAAGTATTAAAAGATATGACAAATATTCTAAAGTTAAATACAGATGAAATTGAACAAAGTTTTAAAGAGTATAGTGATAATTTAAATAAAATTTATAGTGTTACTTATAATTTTGAAAAAGTGTTTTATGATTATAAGGAAGAAAATCAAAATATTTTATTAAATAATAAATCTTTTGAACAAATAAAAAAATTAGTAATAAAATGTGAAGAAGAAATAGAAAATAAATTTAATATTAAAATTATATCTTTATTTAAAACTAATATTGAGTATTTTAATAAACTTGTTTATAAAATATTTTTAATAAAATATAAAACCTATGATTATATGCAAAATATTGATATTGATTTATTAAAATCATTAGATTAGTAATAAATAGGATAATTTGGATAAGGATAATAATTAGGTCTAACTAGTGGTGCAGTTAAAAAACCTAATGTAAATGGTAAGGCAAATCCTCCGAATCCTCCGAATCCAGGTCTAGGACCAAATCCAGGTCTAGGGCCAAATCCAGGTCTAGGACCAAAACCGGGTCTAGGACCAATTTGCCTATCTAAACTTGTTATATTATAATTTGAATATGGTATACTATTATTATACATGCATTTTACTCCTTTCTAGTATAATGTATGAAAAACTATAAAAGAGGTGTCTATGGAAAAAATAAAAAAATTGGCTAAAACAATTGTTGATCATTCTATAAAGGTTAAGGAAAATGAAAATGTTTTAATAATGTGTGAAACAACTAATCCTTTTCCTTTAGTAAAAGAGTTAGTTAAACTAATACAAGAGAAAAATGCAAATGTTGATGTTAGATTTATTGAACCATCTATTAATAATTTAATAAAAGAAAATATATTAGAAGGTGGAATAAATTTATTAGAAAAACAAAATAGATATGATGTTGATACTTTTGATTCATTTATAAGAATTATGTATAATCAAAATGATTTTGAGGGTAAGAATATTAAAAATGAAACAAGAAAGTTAATAGGAGAGAGATTAAAGGAAACTAATAATGTAAGGGTAAATGAAAGAAAATGGGTTTTATTAAATTATCCATCTAATATAGATGCTTATAAGGCAAAAATGACAAGTGATGAGTTTTACGATTTTTCAATGGGTGTAATGTGTTATGATTATGAAAAAATGAGTAAAGATATAAAACCTTTAAAAGATCTTATGGAGAAAACAGATAAGGTAAGGCTTACTGGAGAGGAAACTGATATAACATTTTCTATTAAAAATATGCCAATAATTTCATGTTGTGGAGAAATGAATATTCCAGATGGTGAAATTTATTGTGCTCCTGTAAAGACATCTGTAAATGGCACAATTAGATATAATACTCCAAGTCCATATCAAGGAAATATTTATAATGGTGTTACTTTAACGTTTGAAGAAGGTAAGATTGTAAATGTTTCTTGTGATAATGAGAAGGACATTGAAGGACTTAAAAAAATATTTGAAACAGATGATGGTGCAAGATATATTGGTGAATTTTCAATAGGGTTGAACAAAGATATAAAAGATCCAATGGGAGATATATTATTTGATGAAAAAATAATAGGTAGTATACATTTTACACCTGGTTCTGCCTATAAAGATAGTTATAATGGAAATGATTCAAGTATACATTGGGATATGGTTTTAATTCAAAGAGAAGAATATGGTGGGGGAAATATTTATTTTGATGATAAGCTAATTAGAGAAAATGGTGTATTTGTGTTAGAAGAATTAAAACATTTAAATTAATTATTTACTAAATATAAAAGATATGGTAAACTTAACTTAAGAATAAACCATATCTTTTTGTATGGTAAACTAATGAGAGGAGGAAGATTTACAAATAAAACTTAGTTTTTATTCGTAAATCTACAACAAATATGTGTAAACAAATCTATGTTCGGGGGGGGGGGGTGCTATTTAAATAAGGTATATTCCTTATCTTTAGCACTTTCAAATATAAAATTAATACTATTAGAATAATCAAAGTAAAGCTTTGAGTTTTTTGCTTTAAAAAAGTTAAATAATCAGATAATTATAAAAAATAAATAATAATTATTTGATAAGATATATTTATAAAATAAGAAGGAGTTGACTAACTATATGAATATAAAAGAAAAGATAAATAACTTAAAAGAAAATAATAGATTAAAAAAAATTATTCCAGTAACTTTATTATTATTTCTAATAACAATAGTAGTAGGAATAACATATGCAATTGTAACTTTTACACAAACTGGAGGAATAAATACAATAACAACAGGTGTAGTAAGTATGAGTTATACAGAAAATACAAATGTAATAGATATAACAAATGCATTACCAACATCTGATACAATAGGAAAAACACAAAGTAATTACTTTGATTTTAGTATTACAAGTAATATAGAATTACAAGAAAATGAACCTAGTGTTCCAGTATACTATGAAATAAGTTTAGAACCACTTGGTGTAGATGAAGGATATACATCTTTAGAAAGTAGTCAAATAAAAGTATACTTAGAAAATACTACAACAAACAATGTAGTAAGACCAGTAACATTAATAAGTGATTTAGAAACATCAATAAATAATGAAAATGATAAAATGGTATATTATACAAGTCATACACATAGTTATGGAGTAAATACAATAACAACAAACTATAGATTAAGAGCATGGATAGATTATAATGTAGATTCATCAAGTTGGAATGAAACAACAAAATATCAATATAAATTTAGAATAAACATAAATAGTTATGAAAACTATGTAGGTTATGAAACACCAGAGTATTGTTTTGCATACACAACAAACGACGAAAATAAAACAATACAAATAGATGATTATTTATGTTATGAAGGAAATACAACTCAAATGAGTAATACAAAAGATTATAGTAAAGGATATAATATAACACCGCTTACAACATATATAGCAGATACAGAAAGTTATCCAGTAATAACGGATGTGGTCATACCAAGTAAAATGGAATTTCAAACATCATTTAACATAATAGAAAATCCAAGCGAAGACCAAGTTAATTCATGTAATGCAATATTAGTATCAGCTTTTGAAAGTTTAGGACAAACAGTAACAACAGAATATCTAGGAGATATCTGTGGTGGAGGTAAACTAAGTGAAGCCTTAGGAAGCATGACAATGAATGAATTAGTAACATGGTCTATATCTAATTATGGATATTCAAATGCAGCACCAATAATAGATGCATTAGATCAAACAGGAATACTAGATATAGGAACAGAAAGATATTCGGTTACTACTATTGGAGATTATGCTTTTGTTAACAAACAAACTTATAATGGATATAACACTACAAGTGTAGTCATCCCAAATAGTGTCACGACCATCGGATACCAGGCATTTTATCGTAACAACCTCACAATTGTGAATATCCCCAATAGTGTCACAACCATCGGATACGGTGCATTTTATGATAACAACCTCACAAGTGTGAATATCCCAGATAGTGTCACAACCATCGAAGACTCTGCATTTTACAATAACAACCTCACAAGTGTAGTAATACCAGATAGTGTCACAACCATCGGATACCAGGCATTTGAATCTAACAACCTCACCAGTGTAGTCATCCCAAATAGTGTTACAAGCATCGAATCTTATGCATTTTCCGATAACAACCTGACAAGTGTAACAATCCCCAATAGCGTCACAACAATAGGATTCTCTGCATTTGAAAATAACAACCTCACCAGTGTAGTCATCCCAAATAGTGTCACAACAATAGGAAACTCTGCATTTGAAAATAACAACCTTACAAGTGTAACCATCCCTGATAGTGTTACAACCATCGGAAATGGTGCATTTAATAATAATTTGTTACCAGATGAACAAGCCTATATCTATGCAAGAACAAATAATAATTCTGATGGAATAGCAGAAATAGATTATACAACTATAATAAGTTATGGTGGTGCAAATAAAAATATAACCATACCACATAGTATTACAACCATCGGAAACAATGCATTTTCATATAACAACCTCACAAGTGTAGTTATCCCAAATAGCGTCACGACTATCGAAGACCATGCATTTTATAATAACAACCTCACAAGTGTAATAATCCCCGATAGTGTCACGACCATAGGAAAGTTTGCATTTTATGGTAACAACCTAAGTTATGTAGTGATTGGAGAAAATTCTAATTTAACAGAAACAACAGGAATAGGTGAAAGAGCATTTTATACTCGAAATTATCATACAACAGATGGAACTTATGATAGTAATATTAGTTTAACTACTATATATAATAATTCAGGGAAGAAATTTAAATGGTATTATGTAACCCAAGGAATACAAAATTCAACAACATCAACATATAACTTTGTAACCGGAAAAGTGCCTAGCTATACTGATAGTTACGGAACTGTATATAATGAAGTAACCATAACAACAGGAACACCAGAATAAAAAATAATATAAAAGATAGAATAATTTAATAGATATTTCTATCTTTTTTTTGTATAATAAATATGAGGTGTTTTAAATGAAAAATAAAAAAGGATTTACTTTAGTAGAGGTTCTTGCAGTTATAGTAATTTTAGGAATATTAGGAACTATTGCAATTGGTTCAATATCTAGATATAGAAAAAATGTAAATGAAAAAGAAAAAATAAGTTTAAGATCATCGATTACATCAGCTTTTGATAATTATCGTATAGAAAATAGTGTTTCAAAAAGAAAAAAAATTAATATTTCAGATTTGAAATTTACAAATTTATTAACATATAATAACAATGAATGTGATTTAGATAGTGAAGATATTATTGCATATATTGTAAAAGGAGAATATTTAGATAAGTATTTAAGTGAAGAAGATAAAGTAAAATACGGAGTATGTATGCTTACCACAGAAGAAGAAAATGGTAAATTAGTAACAAAATGTGCAAGTCCTATTACAGCATCAAAAGAAACAACATATTGTATAAAACTAGTTTGTAATGGTCAAACAGTTATTAACGACTTTGAAGATGAAAATTCAATATGTTATGGAGAACAACTAAACTAATATGAGTATTATAAAAGTAATGAATGAAAACCTTTCCAATAAGATAGCAGCAGGAGAGGTTGTTGAAACTTTAATGAATGTTGTAAAAGAACTTGTTGAAAACTCAATTGATGCTAAAGCTGATGAAATAAAAATTGATTTAATAGATTCGGGTATTAGGGAAATAAAAGTAACTGATAATGGTATTGGAATGGATAAAAAAGATGCTGTAGAATGTTTACAAAGACATGCTACTAGTAAGTTATATAATGATGAAGATTTATTTAATATAAATACTTTAGGTTTTAGAGGAGAAGCGCTTCCTTCAATTGCGTCTGTTTCAAAAATGAGCATAAAAACTTCTAATGAAATAGATGGAACTTTCCTTTTAGTGGAAGGGGGCAATTTAAAAGAGATAAATTCTTCTGATTTAAGGCGTGGAACTACTATTACAGTCCAAGATATTTTTTATAATACACCAGCTAGATTAAAATATTTAAAAAGTTTAAATTCAGAACTAGCTAATATCATTTCATATGTTAATAAAATGGCTTTATCAAATCCTTTAATTAAATTTACTCTTGCTAATAATGATAAAGTGTTGCTAAAAACAGATGGAAGTGGTAATTTATTAAAAGTAATACATAGTATTTATGGTTTAGAAGTAGCAAAAAAAATGAGTCCTTTTAATAATGAAAATGATGATTATTCTATCAGTGGATATTTTTCGTATCCAGAAGTAAATCGTTCTAGTAGAAATTTTATAACTATTTTAATAAATGGAAGAAATGTTCGAAATAATGATATTATAAAAACTATTTTGGAGGCATATCATACTTATTTACCAATAAATCGTTATCCTATTGTTATTTTAAATATAGAAACGGATTCTTCAATAATAGATGTTAATATTCATCCGACAAAAATGGATGTTAAATTTTCTAAAATTGAAGAGTTAAAGGAACTTATTTTTGAAACTTTATCAAATTCACTTAAAAAATTAACTTTAATTCCTGAGGCAAAATATGAGGATAAGCCTATAGTGAATATTGATAGAGTTACTACTATTAATACTGAAGTTGATTTTAAAGAAAAAGAAATAATTAAGCCAGAGTTTGAAGAAATTAGTTTTGATTTTAATGTTTCAGAAGAAGAAACTTCTTATGAAAAAAAAGAGGATGAAGTAAGATTTAAAATGATTAATCCACTTGCACTTGTTCATGGGACTTATATAATTGGAGAAAATGAAGATGGTATGTATATAATTGATCAACATGCCGCAAATGAGAGAATAAATTATGAATATTATAAAGAAGAATTAGGAAAAGAAAATAATCAAATGATAGACTTGCTTGTGCCTATAAAAATAGAACTTTCTAATAAAGAATATATTTTATTAAAAGATAATTTTAATGTTTTAGATAGATTAAATTTTAAATATGAAGAATTTGGATTTAATACAATTATTATAAGAAGTCATCCTGCTTGGATAAGGAAAGAAGAACAAATTAGAAAAATAGTTGAGGTAATAATTGCCACAGATGATTTTTCAAAAGAAAAGTTTAATGAAAAAATAGCAATAACTTTGGCATGTAAGATGTCGATAAAGGCAAATGAACACATATCTTTAGAGGAAATGAATGAACTTATTATAAGGCTTAGTAAAACAGGCAACCCTTGGACTTGTCCGCATGGAAGGCCAACAATTATAGTTCATACTAAATATGAACTTGAAAAAATGTTTAAAAGGGCAATGTAACTTTAAACATTTTTTTCTTTTTTTGACATATTTCAAAATAAATGATATAATTTTGCTTCGGGGAGAAAATAATATGAAAAGAAGAATAATGGTTAATGATGAAAAATTTTGGTGTTCTCCTATTAAAGATGGGGAAGGTAAATATGCAAAATGTTATTTATTAACTAGTGGAGAAACTTTAAAAGTATATAAAAAAGATTTGTTTGATGATGAGTGTTATTGTGTTGAAAATTTAATTCCAATAACTGGAATAAAAAATAGAACATATATATTTCCGGATAGATTAATAAGTGATCGAAGCGGAAAGGTTTTGGGATATACTGCAAATTATATAAGAGGAAAAAATTTAGAAGTTCAAAGACAAACAATGACATTTGATAAACTTATAAGTGGAATAGCTGATGTTTATGAAGATACAAGAGAATTGTCTAAGAAAAAGATTTATACTAGTAATGTTTCATCAAGAAATATAATTTTTAATAAGAGGTTTTATATAATTGACACAGATGATTATTTTAAATTAGATTTATTATCAGAAGACTCTTGTAATTCTCATAATATATTACAGTTTAATAAAGCAATAGTAGATTATATTGTAAAAAATGGTATGACAAATTATAATTTAATTAGTTTTATTAATCAAAATTCGTATTTAAGAAAGTTATATCAACTTATTTTACGTGAAGAAAACCCAGAAACGTTATTAAGTAACTTTTTGGAAGAATTACAAATTCAAATAAGCAGCTACGCTGATAGAAAAATTAATAATATAAGTGAAGTAGATAAGGTCTTTGTTAGAAGGAGATAATTATGATATATGCAGTAATTGGTCCGACAGGTGTTGGTAAAACTAAACTTAGTATAATGCTTGCTAATAAAATAAAAAATGCAGAAATTATTAATTGTGATAGTATGCAAATATATAAGGAACTTAATATTGGTGTAGCTAAAATTAAAGAACATGAAAAACAAGATATCCCTCATCACATGTTTGATATAATAAGCGTTAATGAAGACTACTCAGTTTATGATTATCAAAAAGATGTAAGAAAATTAATCGAAAAGTTACAAAAAAATAAAAAGAACATAATTTTAGTAGGGGGAACAGGTTTATATTTAAAAGCTTTACTTTATGATTATACGTTTAATGAAATAAAAAATAGTAATAAAAAATTATATGATTTTAAATTAATTGGTTTAACAAGAAATAGAGAACTTCTATATAATAATATTAATAGAAGAGTAGATAAAATGTTAGATGAAGGGTTACTTGAGGAAGTTAAAAGTTTATATGATAATGGGATAAGAACAAGAGCTATTAACTTCGCTATAGGATATAAGGAGCTTTATGAGTATTTTGATAATAAAATAACTAAGGAAGAAGCAATTGAAAAAATAAAGCAATCTTCAAGAAGATATGCAAAAAGACAATATACGTTTTTTAATAATCAATTTGAGGATATCAATTGGTATGATATAGACGAAATTTCATTTGAAGATATTGTAAAAGATGTTTTAGAGGAAAATAAATAAGTAAGTTTTATACTTGCTTTTTTTGTGAACAAAAAAGAACTTTATTTTGAAAGTTCTAAGTAAACATTTTTATCATAATCATGTTGTTTTATATTAAGTTCTTTTAATCTAACATCTGTTATAAGGAAAAATAATACTTCTAAACGATCTGAATTATCAGAAGTTACAGGATCATCCCATGTTAAATCTAAATGTAGCCACTCACCATCTAATAATACTAAATTCCAAATATGTTGATCATTACATATTTTATAATTAACAATATTTAACTTATCTAA
>JAZNOG010000089.1:0-5341 GCA_045580645.1 Bacilli bacterium | reverse complement strand
GATAAAAAGATAAAAATAATAAGTTTTTTTATTATTTTTGTTTTTACATGTATTTTTTTAAGAATATGTTATTTGAATATTATAAGAGGAGATTATTATAAAATGCTTTTAAATAGCAAAACAAATACTTATGTATATGGAAAAAGTGCTCCACGTGGAAGAATTTATGATAGAAATTATAATTTACTCGTGGATAATACTTCAGTAAAAAGTATTTATTATAAAAAAGATAATTCAATAACAAAGGAAGAAGAAATATCTTTAGCTTATAAGATGAGTAATATTTTATCTTTAAATTATGAAAAAATTAGTATGAGAAATTTAAAAGAATTTTATTTATTATTATATGAAGAAGATGGAAATAAAAAAATAACTACTAAAGAATATGAGGATTTAGAAAATAGAAAATTAACTATTGATGATATATATGAACTTAAGATAGAAAGAATTACTAAAGAAGATTTAAAAGTTTTTGAAGAAAAAGATAAAAAAGCTGCTTATTTATATTATTTAATGAATAATGGTTATTATTATGAAGAAAAACAAATCAAAACAAATGCAACTGAAAAAGAATATGCTTATATTTTAGAAAATAGTAATACTTTAAAAGGTTTTAAAACAGAATTAGAATGGGATAGAATATATTTATATGATGATACTTTAAGGGATATATTAGGAAGCGTTTCAACAAAAGAACAAGGTTTACCTAGTGATAATTTAGATTATTATTTGGAAAAGGGTTATTTTTTAGATGATAGAGTTGGTATTTCGGGTCTTGAAAAAGAATATGAAGAAATATTAAAAGGAGAAAAAGCAAAGTATAAAGTTTTAGAGGATGGAACACTTGAACTTGTAAGTGAGGGAAAAAAAGGTAATGATATAGTTTTATCTATTGATATAAAAATGCAAAAAGAAATAGAAAAAATGTTGGATAAGGAAATATTAAAAACAAAAAGTGAAGCAAATACAGAATTTTATACTGGTAGTTTTATTGTTATTCAAAATCCAAATAATGGGGAAATATATTCAATGGTTGGCAGAAATTTAATAAAAACAAAAAAAGGTTATGAGATATATGATAATGGCACTGGTGCGATGTTATCTACTGTTACGCCTGGTTCAGTTGTAAAAGGCGCTAGTATGATAGTGGGTTATAATACAAATGCTATAAAAATAGGAACAACTATGATAGATGAATGTATAAAACTATATAATTTGCCCAGTAAATGTTCATGGACAACTCTTGGCACTATAAATGATGTTGAGGCACTCGCGTATTCTAGTAATGTTTATCAATATAAAATAGCAATGAAAGTTGGTGGTTTTAATTATGGTTATAACAAAACACTTAAAATAGATGAAAAAGCTTTTGATACTTATAGAAATATATTTTATCAATTTGGATTAGGTGTTAAAACTGGTATAGATTTTCCTATGGAAGAAGATGGTTATAAAGGAGATAATAGAGCTGGAGATTTACTTATAAATTTTTCTATTGGACAATATGATACATATACACCACTTCAGTTATCACAATATGTATCTACTATTGCAAATGGAGGAAAAAGAATAAAACCTCATTTTTTAAAAAGTGTTTTAAAAGATGGTGAAGAAAAGGAAGTTTTATATGATATATCTCCTGTTATATTAAACGAAGTTGAAACTAAAGATAAATATATGAATAGAGTAAAACTTGGTTTTAGAAAAGTAATGACTTATGGGACTGGTAGTTATGGATATTTTACAAGTAAGTATAAACCAGCAGGAAAAACAGGAACAAGTGAGAGTTTTATTGATACTAATGGTGATGGAATTATAGATAGTGAAACAATCTCTAATAATTTTATTGGTTATGCGCCATATAATAAACCAATTATGTCGATTGTAGCATCTTCTCCAAATGTTCAAAATCCTAATCGTGGTTACTATAAAACAGATGTAAATACTAGAATTTCAAAAAAAGCATCAGATATATTTTTTAAATATTATGATTTAAATGGTAATAAAAGAAAATAATATCACTTCTTTTTATAAAATTTTTAGTTTATAATAAATTATGAAAGGAAGATATTATGATAGATTTACATACACATACAATTTATTCAGATGGTTCAAGCACTTTAAAGGAATTATTAATTGAAGCAAATAAAAAAAATATAGAAGTTTTATCTATTACTGATCATGATAATGTAAAGGCATATACTGAAATAAAAAATAATAATTTGGAAGAGTTATTTAATGGAAAATTAATTTCTGGAGTAGAATTAAATGCTAATTTTGACGGTGTAAAGATTGAACTTCTAGGATATGATTTTAATATAGAAGAAATGAATAAATGGTGCACAAAAGTGTATGAAGAGGAAAGCAAAGTGGATTTAGATAGGGAATTTGATTTGCTTATAGAAGCGTGCCATAAGAATAATATAAAAATTGATGATTTAAGTTATAGTGATAAAAGTAAGTGGCCTATAGATATAGTTTTAGAATCAGTAAAAAAGTATGAAAAAGAAAATAAAGAAAAGTTTCCTATAGAAGCATGGAACGATGATAATTATTTATTTAGATGTATGACTTGTGATAAAACTTTTCCTTTATATGTAGATTTTTCTTATCAAATGCCAAGTGCTAAGGAAGTAAGTGATGAAATAAGAAAAAATAAAGGAAAAGTATTTCTAGCGCATTTATTTGTCTACCCTTTAAAGGACTACGTTTCTTTTTTAGATAAGTTAAGAGAAGAAAAAATTATTGATGGTTTAGAAGTTTATCATTCATCTTTTACAAAAGAAGAATCAGATTTTTTAATTCAATATTGTAGAAAATATAATTTACTTATGTCAGGTGGCAGTGATTATCATGGTAAAAAGAAGAAAAATAGAAATTTGGGAACTGGATATAATAATTTAAATATTAGTAAAGATATCTTAAATGATTGGAAAATTTAGAAAAACTTATATTGTTTTTCTTTTTTTATGCATATAATTTTAATTGAAGTTTAAGTTTGTATTTTTCTTAAGTTATTATTGAATTTATAAATATTTTATGTTAATATAAATAGCACTTTAAAAAAAGGGGGCTAACAAAATGGATAATAAGACATATGAAATATTTCAAGAAGCTAAGAAAAGGCAAGATTTATATCAAATGAAAAAATTATATGAAAACAACCCAAACGATAAAATTATATGTTTTGAATATGCAAAACTATTATCAAAAAAGAAAAAAAATAATGAAGCAAGACCTATATTTTTATCATTATTAAATTCTCAAAATAGAACCTATGCTATGTTAGAATTAGGAAAATTAGAAAAAAGCGAAGGCAATATAGGAGAAGCAAGAAATTATTTTGAAAGTTTATTAAATGCTCAAAACAGAACCTATGCTATGTTAGAATTAGGAAGATTAGAATATATTGAAGGTAATATAGAAAAATCAAGGAATTATTTTGAAAGTTTATTAAATACGCAAAATAGAACCTATGCAATTGTAAATTTGATGGTTATGTATATTAAAGAACAAAATTATATAGATGCTTTTAAATATCTTAAGTATTCAAAAGATAGTAAAATAAAAACATCTTTTAAAACAGAATTATTTATAATGAAAGAATTAAATATCTTTTTTGATGAAGAGAATAAAATCCCAATAAGTTACAATAATTTACAAATAGTAGATTATGATGAATTTGTTGCGCTTGAACATGTAATTGAAAATCATGATAGTGATTTTTCAAAGGATATAGATATTTATAGACTATTTAATGATATAAAATCAAAATTAACAGAAGAATATAAAAAGAGGAAATTAGTTCTTAATGATATATATGAAATTCCATATGAAAATGTTGGAGAAAATTGTCATATATTAAGGGTAGTAACTCTGCCTAATTCACATGACATATTATCGATGTATCCACTTTTGAACGATTATTTAGAATTAGATGAGGAAACTGAAGAAGAACTAAAATTAAAATCAAGGGTAAGAACAAGGTAATTTCCTTTTCAAATTAAAGAAACATAAAAAATAATAGTAATGCATTTTTTTAAAAGTTTTGTTTGACTATTATATAAATTTATTGTATAATTTATTTTGTTTAAGGCCTATCTTTAAGCTTTAAACCACATCAAAAAGGCTTATAAATCCCTAGTGGTGCCTTAAGAGTGAGTCTTAGGTATAAAAGGAGGTATATATGAAAGCGATTATTGAAACTGGTGGTAAACAATATCTAGTTGAAGAAAAGTCTGTAATCTATGTAGAAAAATTAGATGTAGAAGAAAATAAGACTGTTACTTTTGGCAAAGTATTATTGCTAGATGGTAATGTTGGTAATCCTTATGTTGAAGGTGCTAAAGTTACAGGGAAAGTTCTAAAACATGGAAAACAAAGAAAAATTAGAATTTTCAAATATGTAAACAAAAAGAAAAGCACTCGTAAAACTCAAGGACATAGACAACCATATACTAAAGTTGAAATTACTAAAATTGGTTAATTGATATGATTAAAGTAGAAGTAATAAAAGAAAATAATTTTTTAAAAGAAATAACAATAAAAGGGCATGCTAATTATGATGATTATGGAAAAGACATTGTATGTGCATCAGTTAGTAGTATGGTTATTACTACAGTAAATGGTATTTTATCAATAGATAAAGATGTTATTGATGTAATAGAAAAGAATGGTTTTACCAAAATAGAAGTCATAAAAAATACTTTAGTGGCTGATAATTTATTAAATAATTTAATTGATTTATTAAAAGAACTAGAAGAACAGTATCCCGAAAACATTCAAATTTTATAGGAGGAATATTTATGATGAAATTAAATATCCAATTATTTGCTCATAAAAAAGGTGGTGGATCATCTACAAATGGTAGAGATTCAGCTGGACGTAGATTAGGTGCAAAAATTGCAGATGGACAATTTGCTAAAGCAGGTTCTATCATCTATCGTCAAAGAGGCACTAAAATTTATCCAGGAGTAAATGTTGGTATTGGAAACGACCATACATTATATAGTAAAATAGATGGTGTAGTTAAATACGAAAGACTTGGAAAAGATAAAAAACAAGCATGTGTATATGAAAAATAAGACTTTGTTCTTATTTTTTTTTGTTTACGTAAAGAATAATTATTTTTTATTTTTTTATTGCTATAAATATAAATAAATTTATAATTATAATTAGGTGGAGATGTATGATAAATCTTTTAAAATTTAATATATTGGGTATAATAAATAAAACAACAAGTAATTTAGATGTTATTAATAGTAGTGATAGTTCTACTAATGTTTTAAATTATTTTATTGTTTTCTTGTTTATAATTATAATGATATTTATTAGTAATATG
>JAZNOG010000088.1:0-3706 GCA_045580645.1 Bacilli bacterium | reverse complement strand
AAAAATACACTTGAATAATGAAATGCACCCTATAGGGTGCATTTCATTATTGTGTTTTAATTATTAGAGTTTTATAAAGAATATATTTTTTCATCTTATTAGAAAGCCAAGTTTTGGAAAAAAATTCCAAAACTATCATTATTCGACAAGTTTTGGAAATTAGTTTTTTACTCTAAAATTGCTTTTATTCTTCTAACACCAGCAGATGATGCTTCTTCTTTTTTTATTTTAAATGTTCCAAGTTCTTTTGTGTTACTTACATGAGGTCCTGTACATATTTCTTTTGATACATCACCAATAAAATAAACACTTACTATATCTGGATATCTATCAATAAATTGATGTTCTGCGCCAAGAGATACAGCTTCTTCTTTTTTATATTCTTTTTTTGTTACTTCTATGCCTTCTTTTATCCAGTTATTTACTATTTCTTCTACTTTATCTAATTCTTCTTTTGTAAGTTTGTGATCGCAAGAAAAATCAAATCTCATTCTTTCACTTGTAATGTTTGAACCCATTTGGTGAGAAGATTCTCCTACCACTAGTTTTAAAGCAGCATTTAATAAGTGTGTTGCAGTATGATATTTTACTTCCATTTCATTATCTTTATCTGACAAACCACTTTTAAATTTACCTTCTGCCCCTTGTCTAGATAATTCTTGATGGGCTTTAAAACGTTTTTCAAAATCTTCTATGTCAACTTTTAATCCTTTTTCTAAAGCAAGTTCTACAGTAAGTTCAATTGGAAAACCATAGGTATCATATAAACGGAAAGCGTCTTCGCCATTTATATCAGTATTATCTTTTGTTCTTTTTTCAAACTCTTTTAATCCTTTTTCAAGTGTTCTATTGAATTTTATTTTTTCTTTTTCTAGAACTTCAAATACTGCTTCTTTATTTACCTCTAGTTCACTATAATATTTTTTGTATTTGTCTATAATTAATGATGCAATTTCTTTATCCCAAGAACTATTTATATCTATACCTAGTGCTTTTGCATGTCTAATAGTTCTTCTGATAAGTCTTCTTAAGATATACCCTTGGTCAGTATTACTTGGTTTAATGCCTGCATAATCACTACTTATAAATACTTCGGTTCTTATATGGTCTGCAATTATTCTCATTGATTTTTCGTTTCCAATATAACTTTTGTTTGATATTTTTTCAATTAATTCTATTACATCTTTCCAGATGCTAGACATATAATTATCATTAACGCCTTCTAGTATTGCGGTTGTTCTTTCTACACCCATACCTGTATCAACATTTTTATTAGGAAGTTCAGTAATTGTGCCATCTGGATTATGATTATATTGCATGAAGACATCGTTCCATATTTCTACCCATCTGTTATCTTCTGGATCAAATACTTCTGGAATTTCATCGTCACTTCTAAAATAAAACATTTCAGTGTCTGGTCCACATAATCCAGGCATTTCTAGGTTTGGCCACCAGTTATCTTCTTTGGTCTCTGCAATTCTTGACTCTTTAATACCTAAACTTTTCCAAATTGCTATTGCTTCTTCATCTTTTGGAGCAATTTCATTTCCTTTAAAAACAGTTACCGCTAATCGTTCTACTGGAATATTTAAGACTTTTGTTAAAAATTCAAAACTCCAAGTAATAGCTTCTTTTTTAAAATAATCTCCAAGAGACCAATTACCAAGCATTTCAAAGAATGTATGGTGAGTTGTATCTCCTACTTCATCTAAGTCATTAGTTCTAATACATTTTTGATAATTACAAATTCTTTTCCCAAAAGGATGTTTTTCTCCTTTTAAATAAGGAACAAGCGGTTGCATTCCCGCTGTGTTAAATAATACTGTGTTATCATTTTCAGGAACAACTGGAGCGCTTGGCACTTGAACATGGCCTTTACTCTTAAAAAAATCTATGTATAAATCTTTTAAATTCATTTTACTTCCTCTTTTTCTATTATACTTATTGCTTTTTCATTTAATTCTTCTAAAGTTCCATCGTTTAATACTTCATAATCGTAATCATTAAAATTATCAAGTGCTACTTCTGTAAAATGTTGTTGTTCTTTAGATGAAAGTTCACTTTCAAAATTAGTTCTAACTATTTTTATGCTTACAACATCATCATATTTTTCTTTTGGGGTTGTAATTTCAATTGGTTCTCTTACATCTGCAATAATTGCAACATCATAAAAGTATGATAAAACTTTAATATCGTCCATAATTCTGTTTACATGAAACATTGGATCTATTTGTTTTCTAATTATTTCTGTTCCAAGTTCTTGAAGTAAAGATCGTGGTTTTGTTTCTTCTTTGCCATCCCAACCGAAATAAGTTTTTGCATAATATTTAATATACGAACCATAACCTAGTTCGCATACTTTTTTTCCTCTTTTTTCATATTCATTTTTAATGAATTCTCCAAGTGTTGATTTTCCATTACGTGCTTTGCCACTAATTAAATATATTTTCATTCTTCTACCTCTTTGCTTTTTAATTTAACAATTAAATCATATTTGTCATCAAAGTAATTTATTAATACTTTAATTGCGGATATTATTGGTGTAGCAAGTATCATTCCAAGTATTCCAAAGAAATATCCAAATATTAATAATCCTACCATAATTGTTACTGGATGTAATTTCATTGTTTTTCCCATAATTAAAGGTTGAAATACGATTGAATCAAGTTGTTGAATAACTAAACATATAACAGCAGTTACAATTCCTACAAATGGACTTACAGTAAAACCAATAATTGCCGCGATTATTCCACCAATCCATGGACCAATATATGGAATTATATTTGTAATACCACATATTAAACCAAATAAAACTGGTGAAGGAAGTCCTACTAAAGTAAAGGCAATAGAGCTAACTACAAATACTATTAAAGATATAAATAATGTTCCTTGAACAAAATCTCTAAATGTTGCATTTAATCTTTTTGCTATATCTTTAATATTAGAGTGGTATTTTTTTGGAATAAATTCAAAAATTTGTTTAGCACCATTAAAATCAAGTAGTAAATAAAATCCTACAACAAGTCCGATTAAGAATGTTCCAATACTAGAAACAAGTCCTGAAATAAAATTAATAAGTGTTGATGGAAGACTTGTAGTAAGGTTTACACTAAGTGCTTCAATAGCACTATAAATGTTTTCTTCAATAGTAGTAAAATCGATTCCACTATTACTAAATTTAGCAAATGTTTCATGAATAAAATTAGATATTTCTAAAAATAAACTTGGTAACAAAGATACAAAATCATTTATTTGGGTATATAACATTGGAAGAAGTATTCTAAAGAATAAATAAATTATTATTATAAACATAAAGAATACAAAAATAGATGCAATTGATCTTTTTATACCTTTTTTATTTAGATATTTTACTATTGGATTTAGAAGCCACGCAATAATAATTCCAATAAATAACGGAGATATAACTTTTAAAATATTTAAAATAATATCAAATATTTTAAGTTCTCTACATAAATAAATTCCTAATAAAACAATAGCCAAAATGACTATGACAAATAATACCTTTAGTATTCTCTTACTTAAAGATATTACATCATTTAAATTCTCATAATCAATATTTTCCTTTTTTTTCCTCATAAAAATCACCACCTAAAGTATATCACTTTTTTCTATAAAAAAAAAGAAATTTTACAGTTATTAAACAATATTTTTCTTTTTATTATTATTTAGTATAACATTTTTATAT
>JAZNOG010000087.1:0-17327 GCA_045580645.1 Bacilli bacterium | reverse complement strand
AAGTGCATAAATATAACAATTAAACGACCTTATAATAATATATTTTAATAAAAAAAGCAAGTTTCTACCCTTATTTTACGGGAACTTGCTGAAAGAAGGACAAACATTCATTCTCAAGAGAACTTATCTTAGAATCTAACCTTCTTCATAATTAACTCCTTCTTCCATACAAAAAGATATGGTTTATTCTTAAGATAAGTTTACCATATCTTTTATATTTAGTAAATAATTATTTATTTGTTTTTATCTATTTTTATTACTATTTGATAAATGTTTTCAAAGTCAAATTCTTCTACATTGATAGAAAAACCAAATTTTTCAGTATTTTGAACTGCTTGTCTAAAGTTATTTATGGCAAATCTTAAATCATAAATATTTGAATATTCATTTTGACTTGGCGTATTTATGCTATTTTGTAATGGTTCATTAACTTGTACATCTTCTATTTTTGGTAAGATTGTTGGACCATTATAAGGTTCTTCTACTCTTAATCTGTCAAATATATTTGCTGTCTGAATTGGTTGTTCTTCTATTTTTGGTTGTTCATTTATATTAAATATTGGTTGTGGAATTTCATTTGATATAATCTCGTTATTTATAGGTTGTTCTACAACTGAATTTTGTTCTTTTACTTGTGTTTGTTCATTTATTATTTTTCCTGTTAATCTCATTATTTCTTCATCTAGTTGTTTTACTGTCATTCTATTTAATAATATTTTTTCTAGAAGTTCTCTTTGTGTTTGTTTATTTTCTATATTAAGTAAACTTCTTGCATGTCTTTCTGATATATTTTGATTTAATAATGCTGTTTGAACTTCTTCATCTAAGTTTAATAATCTTAATTTATTTGCTATTGTTGATTGTGATTTGCCTAAGTTTATTGCAAGTTCTTCTTGTGTTAGGTTATCTAATTTTAAGATTGTTTGATAAGTTCTTGCTTCTTCAATTGGTGTTAAATCTTTTCTTTGTAAGTTTTCTAGAAGTGCTATTTTTGCAGTTTCTTTATCATCTATATCTTTTACGATAGCGGGTATTGTTTCTTTTCCTGCAAGTAAAGATGCACGATATCTTCTTTCTCCTGCAACTATTTCGTATTTATCTCCTACTTTTCTAACTATTATTGGTTGAATTACTCCATGTTCTCTTATTGATTGTGATAATTCATCTAAAGCTTGTTTATCAAAGATTTCTCTTGGTTGAAATCTATTTGGCATTATATCATTTAATGAAATTTCAAAAACTTCTTTTTCTAAGTTCATAAAAAATCCCTACTTTCATTCTTTTTATACTTTTCCCATATTATCATTATAATATGAAAAAAAAGATTTTACAATGGGTTTTTCTTTATTTTTGCAAAATCTCTTGGATATATGTCGTTTGTTGGACATAATTTTTTTAATTTCAATAATGTTCTTAAACTATTTTCTATAGGTAAGTTAAATTTGTCTATTTGCTCTATATTATAATTTAGTTTTTTTAAACTGTTTTTAGAGTTTTTTAATTCTTCTTCTATATCACCTTTCATTAAAATGAAATAACCATTTGTTTTTAAAGCTTGTGTTCCAAGTTCTAAAATAACATTTGTTTTTGCTACTGCTCTTGTTACTAAAACATCGAATTTTTCTTTATTTTGTTTTGAAAAGTCTTCTATTCTACTAGAAATAATATCTATATTTTCTAGGTTTAGTGTTTTTTTAACTTCTTTTAAGAACTCTATTCTTTTGTTTAATGAATCTACTAGTGTTACTTTTAAGTTTGGAAATGCTATTTTTAAGACAATTCCAGGAAATCCTGCTCCTGTTCCTAAGTCACATATCCTTATATTTTCTTTTAAATCTAATACTTTTTGTAAGGTTAAGCTATCATAAAAATGTTTTAAATATACTTCTTCTTTATCTGTTATAGCAGTTAAATTCATTAGTTTGTTTTTTTCTACTAATAATTTATAGAAAGTATCTAGTTTTGTTAGTTGTTCTTCTGTTAGTGTTATATTTATTTTTTCTAATTCTTTTAAAAATAATTCTTTATTCATTGTTTCCTCTTTTTATATTTATCATTAGAACACTTATATCTGAAGGATTAACACCACTTATTCTCATTGCTTGTCCTATTGATGTAGGTCTTATTTTATTTAATTTATCTTTTGCTTCAAGTGCTAGGTTAGATATTTTATTATAATCTAAGTTTTCTGGAATTAGGATTTTTTCATATTCTAGCATTTTTTTAGCTTCTCTTTCTTGTTTTTTGATGTAACCTTCATATTTTATGGTTATTTCTACTTGTTCTATTACGTATTTAGAATATTTTTTATCTACATAATCTTTTATATGTTTATATTCTATTTCAGGTCTTTTTAATAAGTCATATAGAGATATTCTATCTTTTAGTTTTGGATTTATTAGTTTTTCTAGTTTTTCATTTAGGATTGTTTTTGGAGTTAAATATGTTTCTTTTAGTTTTTTTATTAATTCTTTAATGTCTTGTTTTTTAGTTGTAAATTTTTCATATTTTTCTTTTGTTACTAAGCCTACTTTTTTTCCATATTCTGTTAATCTTAAGTCTGCATTATCATCTCTTAATAGTAAACGATATTCTGCTCTAGATGTTAACATTCTATATGGTTCTTTTGTTCCTTTTGTCACTAGATCATCTATTAAAACTCCTAGGTATGCTTCATTTCTTTTTAATACTAGTGGTTCTTTATTTTCTAATTTTAGTGTTGCATTTATTCCAGCGATTAGGCCTTGCGCTGCTGCTTCTTCATAACCACTTGTTCCGTTTATTTGTCCTGCGGTAAATAAATTTTCTATAACTTTTGTTTCAAGTGATTGTTTTAGTTGTAATGGATCTATTGCATCATATTCGATAGCATAAGCATATTTTAATATTTTTGCATTTTCTAATCCTGGTAAGCTATGAACCATTTTTTCTTGGACTTCAATAGGCATGCTTGTTGAAAATCCTTGGATATATATATCATCATAGAATCTACTTTCTGGTTCTAGGAATAGTTGGTGACGCTCTTTATCACTAAAACGAACAATTTTATCTTCAATTGAAGGACAATATCTTGGTCCTATTCCTTCAACTAATCCACTATACATACTTGATTTTGATAAGTTTTCTTTTATAATGTTATGAGTATCTTCTGTAGTATAGATAAGGTAACAATTTTCTTGTTCTTTTATTTTATAATATGATTTATTTTCATATGAAAATGTTAATTTTTTATTATCTCCTGGTTGGATTAAGGCATTTGTATAATCTATTGAACTTCTTTCTATTCTAGGTGGGGTTCCTGTTTTTAATCTTTGGATAGTGAAACCTAATTTTTTTAAGTTTTCACTTAAGTATAGTGATGGTCTTTCTCCATTTGGTCCACCAGATGTTTTACTGTTTCCTCGAAGTATCATTCCTTTTAGATATGTTCCTGTTGTTAATATTACTATATCGCTATAGATTATTTCATTATTTTCTAGTTTTATTCCTTTTATTTTGTTATTTTCTACGATTAAGTCTTCTACTAATGATTCTTTGATATCTAAATATTTTTCTTTCTTTAGGGTTTCAATCATATTTTTTGAATATAAAACTTTATCTATTTGTGCACGTAATGCCCATACTGCAGGTCCTTTTCTTGTATTTAATTTTTTTATTTGTAATAGGGATTTATCGGTATTTTTACCCATTTCACCACCTAGGGCATCTATTTCACGAACTAATACTCCTTTTGCAGGGCCTCCAATTGAAGGATTACATGGGGTATCTGCAATGTTTTTTATATTACCTGTTACTAATAGGGTTTTATGTTTTTTTCTTGCTGCTGCTAAGGCTGCTTCACATCCAGCATGTCCTCCTCCTACTACAATTATTTCATATTTCATTTATTTCACCTACTTTCCTACACAGAAGTTTTTAAACAAATTATCAAGTAATTCTTCGCTGTAAGTTTCTCCAATTATTTCTCCTAAAATTTGCCATATATTTTTTAAATCTATTTCTATCATGTCAATTTCAGTATTTGTTTTTAAAGCTTTTTCAACGTCATCTAAGCTCTTTTTTGCTTCCATTACTTTATTTATTTGATTTATATTAGAAAGATAATTATAATCATTAAAATCTATTTTTCCTAAGTTAAACATTTCTAATATTTTATTTTTTAATGGTTTTATTCCTTCTTCGTTTAGAGTATTTGTATAAATAATATTTTCTTTGTTTATTTTTTCTAATTTTAGTTTTTGTTCTAAGTCATTTTTATTTATAACTATTATTCTTTTTTTGTCTTTAGTAAGTTCTAGGAGTTCTTTATCTTCTTCATTTAGTTCTTCATTATTATTTAAAACTAATATTATTAGATCTGATTCTTCTACTTGTTTTAATGATTTATCTACTCCAATTTGTTCAACTATATCATTTGTTTTCCTTATTCCTGCAGTATCTATTAAGTTTATTATGTTTCCTTCTAGGTTTATACTTGCTTCTACTATATCTCTTGTTGTTCCTGGGATATTTGTTACAATTGCTTTTTCTTCTTGTAAAAGAATATTTAAAAGACTACTTTTTCCTACATTTGGACGACCTACTATTGCAACATTTAAACCACTTGTTATTATTTTTGAGTTTTTTGAGTTTTCTATTATTGTATTAAGCTGTTCTTTTATGTTGTTTATTTCTTTTTTTATTTTATCTATTGTCATTACTTCTATATCTAAATATTCAGGATAGTCTATATTTACTTCTATATTGCTTAATATATTTAATAATTTTGTTCTTAGTTCTTTTATTTTATTAGTGGTTGTCCCTTGTAAGTTTCTAATTGCAATTTTTCTTGCTGCTTCACTTTTAACGCTTACTAGATCTTGAACTGCTTGTGCCTTTGTTAAATCTATTCTTCCATTTAAAAATGCTCTTTTAGTAAACTCACCTGGTTCTGCTAATCGACAGCCATTTTCAAGTAAAAGTTCTAATATTTTCTTTGTTGTTGCAATTCCTCCATGGCAATTTATTTCTACTACGTCTTCTTTGGTAAATGTTTTTGGTGCTTTCATTAAGTTTACTAGGACTTCATCTATTATTTCTTCTTTATCTTTTATATATCCATAATTAATGGTATGACTTTCCTTGTTTAGCAAATTTGATGAAAACATTTTATTTACTATATTTATAGAATTTTTTCCACTTACTCTTATTATTGAAATTGCTCCAACTCCTAAAGTTGTTGATATTGCAGCGATTGTATCATTCATTTTTTTCACATCCTTTAAACTAAGAAAAAGAGGATTATTCCTCTTTTGGTTTAATTACTACACATCTATTTGGGTCTTCTCCAACACTTTCTGTATATACATATTTATTGTTTGTTAAAGCGTTATGAATAATTCTTCTATCAAAAGAGTTCATTGCTTCTAATTTTGCTTCTGTTTTTGTTCTTGAGACATCTTTTGCTGTTGTTTTTGCTAAACGTTCTAGTCTTGATTTTCTTTTGCTTCTATAATCGTTTACATCTATTATGAATCTATAATAATCGTTTAGTTCTCTATTTAACATTTGTGTTGTTACAACTTGTAATGCTTCGATTGTTCTTCCATTTTTGCCTATTAGGATAGAACTTTCATTAGTAATTAAATTAAAAATTGGTGTTTCTTCCCTATTTTTAAATTCTATTTTTGCTTCAATCCCCATATTTCGGACAACATTTAAGATAAATGTTTTTATTTCTGTATTTAATTCTACTTTTGTTATTGCTTCTATTTCACATTTTTTATTAAATAGTCCCTTTTTTTCTTCTTTTTCTATTATAACTACTTCATCAATACTAGCATTTAATCCTTCAAGTGCTAGATCAATTGCTTCTTCTTTGGTTTTCCCAATAAATGTTTTTTTATTCATACTACTTCTTACTCCTATCAGTTAATAAATTTTGGAATATTGTAAATGCTGATGATACTGTCCAATAAATACCTATTGCTGTTGTTAATGTAAATGACATAAATCCTATAAATACTGTCATAAATATCATCATCATATTATTTTGTTTTTGTAGTTCTGGTGTTGCACTTGTTCTATTCATTTTAAATGAAAAATATGTTGTTAATATAATTACTATTGGAATGATTATATAATGATAATGTCCATTTGTTATCGCTATCCAAGGTGTTAGGCCCATTTCAAGTCCTAAGAATGTTCCTTCAAAAATTGCTGGAACTCTATTTATTGCTTCTAAGAATGCAAATAATAAAGGTAATTGAATAAATGAGAATAAACAACCTGATATAGGATTTATATTATATTTTTTATAAATCATCATTGTTTCTTGACTTTTTTTGTTAATTGAGTCCGCATCAGTTTTTCCTTCGTATTTTTTTTCTAGTTTTGCAAGTTCTGGCTGAGCTTTTTTTATTAGTTCTGATTGCATTGCTGTGTTTTTTGTTAATGGAAATAATATTAATCTTATTATTAATGTTATAACTATTAATGCTAAAGCAGTACTGTTTAAAAGTTCTCCTAATTTTATTATAGCTACTCCTAGAGGTCTTACAAAGATGTTGTTCCATAAACCTTCATACTTTCCCCCTACTTTTAGGTCCTCGCACTCAGGTAATTTTGATAAATCTTTTCCATTTTCTTCATAGATTTCTATCATGTGCTCATCTGTTGGTCTACAAAGGATATTCTCTGTTACATTTTGACCTGTTTCCTCATTTTTTACTGGTTTATTATCACTATTTTCTAATACTTTAGTGCATCCACTTAGTGTTAATACTAACATTAGAAGTATTAGTATTTTTTTAACATTATTTTTCATTTTATTTCTTCTTTAGTTTTATAAATATATTTATTAATTCTTTTTCAAGTTCTTGATAAGATAAATTTATTGCTTCTTTTTTTATTATTATAATATAGTTTTGATTATTTTGGTATATGTTTTTATTATTATCTATTATAGATTTTATTCTTCTTTTCATTTTATTTCTTGTAACGGCATTACCAAATTTTTTAACAAATGTTATTCCGAATCTTGGAATATTTAAATTGTTTATTTCTGTATTTAAAATATAGTATTTATTTGATACACCTTGTCTTTTTTTGATAATGTTACTAAATTCTTCGCTTTTTTTGACTATATTTATCTTTTTCATAATACCTCCATAATCAAAAATCCACTTTTTAGTGGATTTATTTTGATAATGTTTTTCTACCTTTACTTCTTCTTCTATTTATAATACCTGATTTCATACGTGAAAAGAATCCATGTTTTTTCTTTTTTCTACGATTATTAGGTTGATAAGTTCCTTTTTTCACTATGTCCACCTCCAAACTTAATTCGTTATTATTATAAATAATATTAAGGAAGTTGTCAATGGTTTTTTTAAGTTAGTGTTGACAAAATAAGGTGATTGTGGTATAATTTTGTTGTTTTTAAGTGAAGGGGGATTTTATATGTTAGTGCTTAAAAAAGAAAATGGAGTGGTTACTGAATTTAGTTCATTAAATGATGCTCAAATAAAAACTAAATGTCATTTATGTGGAAATTGTAAAAATCTTAATCCAAGTATTTGTTCAAAAGTTGAAATTGAAAAAAGAAGAATAGGGGAATACGATTATATTACTGATGGTTATCAAGTTTATAAAAATAGTGATGAAACATTTCCAATATTTATAGTAAGTGGATGTAAAAATTATGTTAGTGAAGAATATAAAGAAAAAGATCCAAAGGCTATGGAAAAAAGAAGAGCTTTAATGAATATGTATTATGATGCTGAAGATTTTGAAGAAGCATGCTCTATTAGAAAAGATAGAATAGCAAGAGATGAAGCTAGAGAACAAAAACCAGTTCAAAGAGTTAGAAAATACACTCCAAATTTATAATTATTAACAAAAAAGAATGAATTTTATTTCGTTCTTTTTTTTGTTTTAACCTAGTTATTAACTATTTTGTTAATATTATTAGCTTATTTTTTTAATGTTTTTTTTAGTTATTAACAATATTAACAGTTATTAACAATTTAGTAAGTAACAGTTGTTAATAAAAAAATGTCGAAAATTGTTGAAATTTGTTAAAAAGTTTTTTATCATATATAACACAAGGAAATTAGCAGTTAATAACTCTGTTAATAAGTCTGTTAATAAAAAAAATGTATTTTAATTATTGAAAATATGTATTAAAATAGATTTAGATTTCAAATACTGTAAGTGGGGAAGTGGTATGAATGGTTAATCAAGATATTTGGCAAACAACATTAGATAATATCAAAAATATATTAGATCCTTTATCTTACAATACTTGGTTTACTAATATTGATTTTGTTGATATTAAAGATGATTCCATTCGTATTGTTATTCCTATTATGTGGTATAAATCACATATCGAACAAAATTATAAAGATATTATTTTAGAAAACATAAATAAGTTATTAACAAAACCTGTTAATAAGATTATATATATACTTAAAGATGATTTAAAAGATATTTTAAAAAGCGAGGAAAATAAGGAAGAAAAAATTGAATTTTTAGATTTAGATAATGATTTTAATTCTAATTTAAAAAGTAATTATACTTTTGATAACTTTGTAGTAGGGGAGTCTAATAAATTTGCTCAGGCAGCATCTCTTGCGGTAGCAGAAAATCCTGGAAAACTATATAATCCTTTATTTATATATGGAAATAGCGGTCTTGGAAAAACTCATTTAATGCACGCTATTGGAAATTATATTAGAGAAAAACATAAAAAGAGAGTTTTATATGTTACTAGTGATGATTTTATGAATGATTTTACTGGACTTGCTAGGAAAAATATTAAGGATAATAATTTAGATTATATTGAATTTTTTAAAAATAAGTATAGAAATATTGATGTTTTAATTATTGATGATATACAGTTTTTAGGGGGAGCAGAAAAAACACAACAAGAATTTTTCCATACATTTAATAGTTTATATAATGATAGTAAACAAATTATTGTTTCTTCTGATAGATCACCTGGTGATTTAAAAGTTTTAGAAGACAGACTTAGAACTAGGTTCTGTTGGGGATTGCAAGTTGATATAAGTCCTCCTGATTGTAATTTAAAAGTTGCAATTATAAGAAAGAAAATTAAAGGTGAAAATGTAGTTTTAAATGATGATGTTATTAATTATATTGCTTCAAACGTTGCTAATAATGTTAGGGATTTGGAAGGTGCTATTACTAGATTAGTAGCTTATTCTGTTATTATGTGTGAGGTTAATATTACTGTTGAATTTGCAATGGAAGCTCTTAAGGATTTTACCAAAAAGCAAAGCACTGATCAAAATGACATAAGAAGAATTCAAAAAGGAGTTGCTAATTTTTATAAAATATCTTATGAAGATATTAAGTCTAAAAAAAGAACTCCAAATCTTGCAATTCCAAGACAAGTAGGAATGTATTTGTGTAGAAAACTTACTGATGAATCTTTTGAAAGAATAGGTATAGAATTTGGTGGTAAAAATCACGCTACTGTTATTCATGCTTGTAATAAAATAAAGGATGAAATGAAAGTTAATAAATCTTTAGCAGAAGCAATAAGTAATATTGAGAAAGAATTAACATAAAAATGTTAAAACTGTTAATAGATATTAACATATAAAAAAGGCAAAAACTGTTGATATATAAAGATAAAAATGACTTATCAACAATATTAACAGCTATAATATAAATAATAAATAAATAATAAAAGAAAGAAGGAATGAAAAATGAATTTTAAAATTAAAAAAAATATTTTAATGGATGCACTTAATAATGTTGCTAAAGCTTTATCTTCAAAAAATATAATACCTATTTTATCTGGTATTAAATTTGACTTATTTAAAGATAAATTAGTTCTTACTGCTTCAGATAATGATATTTCAATACAAACAGTTATAGAAAAAGATGATAATTTAGATATTAAAAATACTGGTAGTATTGTTATTAAAGGAAAATATATTCTTGATATTATTAGAAAACTTGATTCAGAATATATAAATATTGAAATTGTAGATGATCATAAAATTATGATTTATACAGAAAATAGTAAATTTAATTTAAATGGAATTGATAGTAAAGAATATCCTAATATTGATTTTGAATCTTCAAATGACTTTTTAACACTTAATGTTAATAAGTTTAAAAGTTTAATTTCTCAAACCAATTATGCTAGTTCTTTAGATGAAGCAAGACTTGTATTAACAGGTTTAAATGTTAAAACTTTTGGTAATGTTTTAGAGTGTAGTGCTACAGATTCTTATAGACTTGCTTTAAAAAAACTTGAACTTAATAAAGTATTGTCTAAAGATATGGATATTATTATTCCAAGTAGAAATTTAGGTGAATTATTGAAGGTTTTACCTGTTTTTGATGATGTTGAAATTGAAATTCATGTTTTTAGTAATAAAATAATTTTTAAATTTGCTAATATAATGTTTCAATCTAGATTAATAAATGGAACTTATCCAAATACTAAGAATTTAATACCAACTGATTCTTTATTTAGTTTGTTAGTTAATAAAAATGAGTTTTATGGTATGGTTGATAGGGCTAGTATTTTAAATAATGATAGAGATAATAATATTATTACATTAGAAATTAACAATGGATTGTTAAAAATTACTTCTATGTCTTTAGAAATAGGAAAGGTAGAAGAAACTATGGTTGTTAATTGTGATGATAATATTAGAATTTCGTTTAGTGGTAGATATATGATGGATGCTTTAAAAAATTTAACTAGTGAAAATGTAGTTTTAACATTTGTAGGGGAAATAAAACCTATTTTGTTAAAAGAAGAGAATAATGAAAATTTAGTTTATTTAATTTTACCGATAAGAACTTACTAATTTCTTGTTTTTTCGCTAAAATAAGACAAAATTAGACAAATAAATATGTTATACCTATGGTGTAATGTATTTTTTAATGCATTAAATTTTGTTTGAGGGGGGTGTAAAAGATGGATTATGAAGTAAATGAAGAAACTTTAGCTATTATTCCTTATGGAAAAAACAAATCAAGGGTTATTGAATATGATGATGAATATATTTTTAATAGAGAACCTTTTAGTATTATGGAGTATAGTTGTGAGTATTTTGGGAGTTCTTTAGAAGGACGGATGATTGGTTCAAAAAGTATGCTTGGAACTGTTTATAGGGTTCCTCTTATTATTGAAGAAACAAAAAGTTTGATATTTTTTCCTACTAAATCACCTAATTCTGTTACTAATATTTGGATTTCATTAAATAATATTGCTAGTTATAGGAAATTGGATAAGAAAACTTTGATAATTTTTAAAAATAATAAGGAATTATTGCTTGATGTTCCTTATAGTTCTATTGATAATCAGATTTTAAGAGCAACTAGATTAGAATGTCTTTCGAAAGCTAGAAAAAATGTTAAAAAAAATGACTAAAATTAAGTTTTTAGTCGTTTTTTTGCTTATTTTATGGTATAATTTATTTATAAGTCCGGGATACTTGTTAAGGAGTTGATGCAAAATTTTAGAAAAAAACGGTCAAATATGATATGTATGTAAAAAATCTTAAAATTGTTAATTTCAGAAATATTGAAAATTTAGAATTAAATTTGAATAAAAATGTTAATGTTTTTATTGGAAAAAATGCTCAAGGAAAAACAAGTATTTTGGAAAGTTTATATGTTTTAGCGCTGACAAAGTCTATGAGAAATGTAGTAGATAATAATTTAATTAATAAAGATAGTGATTTTTCAAGAATAAAATGTTCTTTATTAATGGGAAGTAATTCTAGAAATTTAGAAATTTTTTTAACTAATAATGATAAAGTCTTAAAATTAGATAATAATGTTGAAAATAGGGTTTCTAATTATATTTCTATTATGAATGTTATTATGTTTTCTCCTGATGATTTAGATATTGTTAAAAAATCTCCAAATGTTAGAAGAAATTTACTTAATATTGAATTATGTCAGTTATTTCCTAATTATATGAGAGTTTTAAATGAATATAATAAGATATTAAAAATAAGAAATGAGTATTTAAAAAGAAGTGATTTTGATGAAATTTATTTTGATATTTTAACTGATAAATTAATTGAAAGAGCTATTGTAATTATGAATTATCGTAAGAAATTTATTATGAATTTAAATTCTAATATAGATAATGTATTTTTTAGAATAATGAAACAAAAAGGTCTTAAAATTGTATATGAAAAAAATTTGTCATCTTTTAATAAAGATGAAATAAAAAATATATTTAAGGACAATCTTGAAAGTGAAAGGTATAGAAAAATTACTTTATATGGTCCACATAGAGATGATTTTAGTTTTTATTTAGGAAATGATGATTTAAAAATATATGGTTCTCAAGGACAACAAAGGGTAGCAGTTTTATCCTTTAAGTTAGCAGAAATTAATTTATTTAAGGAAACTAAGGGTTATTATCCGATTGTTCTTTTGGATGATATTTTTAGTGAACTTGATATAGAAAAAAGAAATAATTTTTTAAAGTTTATAAAATCTAGAGGACAGTTTATTATTACAACAACTGATATTAAAAATATTAGTGAGAGGATACTTGATAAGGCAACTGTTTTTAAGATTAAAGATGGTAAACTTTTAAAAGAAACAAGGAGTGATAAAAATGGAAAAGCAAATGGAAAAAGAATATGATTCTTCGGCGATTCAAGTTTTAGAAGGACTTGAGGCTGTAAGAAAAAGACCTGGTATGTATATTGGGACTACTGATGTAAAGGGTCTTCATCATTTAGTATGGGAAATTGTTGATAACGCTATTGATGAGGCTTTGGCAGGTTTTTGTGATAATATTGATATCATTATTAATGAAGATAATTCAGTTACAGTAAAGGATAATGGTCGTGGTATTCCTGTTGGAATTCATCCTAAAACAGGTTTATCAACGGTTGAAACTGTTTATACTGTTCTTCATGCTGGTGGTAAATTTGGCGGTGGAGGTTATAAGGTTTCTGGAGGTCTTCATGGTGTTGGTGCATCTGTTGTTAATGCTTTAAGTTCATGGGTAGAAGTTAAGGTTTATAAAAATGGTGAAGTTAATTACATAAGATTTGAAAACGGTGGAAAAACTGTTAATCCACTTACTGTTGTTGATAATTGTGATATGGAACAAACTGGAACTGTTGTTACTTTTAAGCCTGATCCTGAAATTTTTGATACTGATATTTATGATTATGATACTTTAAAGGTTAGAGTTCGTGAGCTTGCATTTTTAAATAAGGGACTTACGTTAACTTTAACTGATAAAAGAGATGAAGAAGTAGTTACTGATAAATTCTTTTATGAGGGTGGTATTAAGGAATATGTAAGATTTATTAATAAGGAAAAAAATATTTTGCATGAGACTATTATTCATTTAGAGGGTGAAGAATCTGGAGTATTTTTTGAAGTGGCTATGCAATATAATTCTAGTTATAATGAGAATATTTATTCTTTTGTTAATAATATAAATACTCATGATGGTGGAACTCATGAAGAGGGTGTTAAGAGAGCTTTAACACGTGTTATTAATAGTTATGCTCGTAAAAATAATATTTTAAAAGAGAAGGATGAAAGTTTAACTGGAGATGATGTTAAGGAAGGTCTTACAATGATTATTTCTTGTAAGCATCCAAATCCACAGTTTGAAGGTCAAACTAAGGGTAGACTTGGTAATTCTGAGGTTAGAAAACTTGCTGATAGTGTGTTTTCTCAAGGGTTTGAAAGATTTTTAATGGAAAATCCTGATAATGCTAAGATTATTATAAATAAGGCACTTCTTGCTTGTAGAGCTAGAAATGCAGCGAAAAAGGCTAGGGAAATAACTCGTAAAAGTGATTTAACTACTACTAATTTCTTTGGTAAGTTATCTGATTGTAAGAGTAAGGATCCTACTGTTTCTGAAATATTTATAGTCGAAGGGGACTCTGCGGGTGGTTCTGCAAAATCTGGTAGGGATTCTATGACTCAAGCAATTCTTCCATTAAGAGGTAAAATTTTAAATGTTGAAAAGGCAAGACTTGATAAGGCTCTTGGAAATGAAGAAATTAGAACTATAATTACTGCATTTGGAACAGGAATTGGTGAAGAATTTGATTTATCTAAGTTAAGATATAATAAAATTATTATAATGACCGATGCGGATGTAGATGGTGCTCATATTAGGGTATTACTTTTAACTTTATTTTATAGGTTTTTTAGACCTATTGTTGAAGCTGGGCATGTTTATGCTGCTCAACCTCCTTTATATAGAATTATGCATGGTAAAACTAGAAAATATGTATTAAATGATGCTGAACTTGATGAATATATGAAATCTATACCGGAAAATGTTAGAAATCGTGTTGAAATAGCTCGTATGAAAGGTCTTGGAGAAATGGATGCAGATGAACTTAATGAGACAACAATGGACATTGAGAAAAGAACTTTAAAAAAGATTACAGTTAGTGATTGTGTTGCGGCGGATGCTATATTTGAAAAACTTATGGGTGAAGAGGTAGAACCAAGAAGAAGATTTATAGAAGAAAATGCTGGTTATGCACAAAATTTGGATTTTTAGGTGGTGAGTTGTATGGATGAAAATAAAAATATAGAAGAAAAAGAAATTAATAATGTTCATAATGATGAATTTAGTGGTAGTTTTCATGAAAGGGATAGTTTATTTGAAAATAATATTGTAAATGAAGTATCTGATTCGTTTCTTGAATATTCAATGAGTGTCATTAAGGCGCGTGCTCTACCTGACTTAAGAGATGGTTTAAAGCCTGTTCATAGAAGAATTTTATGGTCTATGTATGAATCTGGTTATACTCCAGATAAACCTCATAGAAAGAGTGCAAAAACTGTTGGAGAAGTTATGGGTAATTACCATCCTCATGGTGATTCTTCAATTTATGAAGCAATGGTTCGCTTAGCTCAAGATTTTAATCAACGTTATACTTTAATTGATGGTCATGGTAATTTTGGTAATATAGATGGTGATCCTGCTGCAGCGATGCGTTATACTGAATCTAGACTTGCAAAATTATCACTTGAGCTTTTAAGAGATATTAATAAAGAAACTGTTGATATGGATGAAAACTTTGATAATACTAGAAAAGAACCTAGGGTTTTACCTTCGAGATTTCCTAATGTATTAGTTAATGGTGCAATGGGTATTGCTGTAGGTATGGCAACAAATATTCCACCACACAATTTAGGTGAAGTAATTGATGGTTGTGTTGCTTATATTGATAATCCTGAGATTGATACTCTTGGTTTAATGCAATATGTTAAAGGTCCGGATTTTCCTACTGGTGGTATAATTCTTGGTAATTCTGGAATAAAGAATGCTTATGATACTGGTAGGGGTTCTATTACGATAAGAAGTAGGGCAACTATTGAGGAAGTTGGAAATCATCATAATATTGTGATTACTGAAGTTCCTTATGGTGTTAATACTTATGATTTAAAAAATAAGGTTGCAGAGCTTGTTCACAATAAGGTGATTGAAGGTATTGCGGATTATCATAATGATTTAAAAGATGGTGTTAAGATTACAATAACATTAAAAAGAGATGCAAATCCTCAAGTTGTTCTTAATAATTTATATAAATATACTAATTTTCAAATTTCTTATGGTATTATTTTCTTAATGCTTGATGGGCAAACTCCTAGAACTTTAGGTCTTAAGAGTATTATTTCTAAGTATATTGATCATCAAAAGGAAGTAATCATTAGAAGAACTACTTTTGATTTAAATAAAGCTGAAAAGCGTGTTCATATTTTAGAAGGTTATAGAATTGCTCAAAATAATATTGATGAAGTTGTTAAGATTATTAGAAATGCTGATAGTGATGTTGATGCTAAGAAAAAGCTTATGGAGCGTTTTGGTTTATCTGAGATTCAAACTGATGCCATTTTAGAGCTTAAATTGCGTCGTTTAACGGGATTAGAGAGAGATAAGATAGAATCTGAACTAAAAGAGTTAATTAAGTTAATTGGTGAATATAAGGCTATTTTAGCGGATGAACAAAAGGTATTAGATATTATTAAGAAGGAAATGCTTGAGATTAAGGATAAGTATGCAGATCCTAGAAGAACTGATATTGATATGACTGCAATTGATTATATTGAAGATGAATCTTTAATTCCTGAGGATAATATAATGATTTCTTTAACTGATAAGGGATATATCAAGAGATTATCTACAAGCACTTATAAGTCACAAAATCGTGGTGGTGTAGGTATAAAAGGTATGACTACTAATGAGGAGGATAATATAAGTATTTTACTAACTTCATCTACTCATGATGATGTGTTATTCTTTAGTAATCATGGTAAGGTATATCGTATGAGGGGTTATGAAATTCCTGAAGGAAGTAGGCAATCTAAGGGATTACCAATTGTTAATATCTTACCAATTGAAAAGGGTGAACTTATTACATCTATTATTTCGATATCCAAGGATAGCGTTGATGATAGTAATAATTTGATGTTCTTTACTAAGAAAGGTTATGTAAAGAGAACTAATATTTCTGAGTTTGAGTCTATTAGGACAAATGGTAAAATTGCTATTACTTTAAAGGAAAATGACGAGTTAATAAGTGTGAAACAAACGTTTGGTAATAATGAGGTTATAATTGCTGCTGATAATGGTAGAATGGTAAGGTTTAATGAGGATGAAGTTCGTGTTATGGGAAGAAGTGCTTCTGGTGTTAAGGGTATAGAACTTGCTGATTCGAATGTTATTGGCGCAGAAATTGTTAATAACTCTGAACTTATATTAGTAGTTACTGAAAAGGGTTATGGTAAGAAAACTGATGTAAATGAGTATCGATTGACACATCGTGGTAGTAAAGGTGTTAGGGCTTTAAATATCACTGAAAAGAATGGTTTAATAGTAGCATTTAAGTCTGTTGTTGGTGATGAGGATTTAATAATAACAACAAATAATGGTATTGTAATTAGACTTGATGTTGCTAAAATTTCTACGTTAAAGAGAAATACTCAAGGTGTACGACTTATGTCTTTAAAGGAAAATCAAAAAGTAACAACTGTAACTGTTGCTATGAAGGCAGAGGTTGAAGAAATATCAGAAGAAAAAGAGGCTTAAAAAGCCTTTTTATTTTACTTTTTTTGACAAACATTTGTTTTGAACGCTTATTTTGTAATGATTAAAATGGTTCTACTATTAAAAATAAATAGTTTTATTCAGTATATAATTCATTTTTTTACAATTGTTAATAACTTTTTTCTTTTCAATATAAAAAAAATTATATAGGTTTGGATTTAAATTAATATGTAATTATAATTTTAATGATTTAATGTTAATATTATTTATTTTTAATATATCAATGTTTCACGTGAAACAT
>JAZNOG010000086.1:0-2895 GCA_045580645.1 Bacilli bacterium | reverse complement strand
GTTTTTTCTTCCATTTCATATTTTTTAGAAGTTATTACATTCTTAGAAAATAGTGATTTTTCTTTTACATTTATCATTTGTTCTCTCCTTTCAAAAGACAATATAAACTATTACATAGATATATGCAAATGACTATTTTTTGATTTTAATATATAAAAAAGAAGCAAAAACAAAGTTTGCTTCCATAAATTATATATAATTGAATATACTTTTTATATCCAAATATCAAAAACATATATATTTTAAATTTATTTGTGGAAATATTTTCCATTTTTTAAATAAAAAAATATGATTCATTTTAAAAAATCATATCTATTTATTTATTAAAAATTCTTATGCATAAATGTTGGAATTTCTATTTCTGATGGCTCAAACCCTGAACCTGTTGTGTCATCATCTTCTTCAAAATCATCAATATTTGGTGTTACTCTTTTGCCTTGATTTATTTGATTATATAAAGGTTTAGCGCTTTTTTTATCAAATCCTGTAGCAATAACAGTAACAATTACTTCATCATTTAAGTTTTCATTAATTACTGAACCAAATATTGTATTTATATCAGTATTAGCAGCGGCTCTAACAACTTCTGCAGCTTGTTCTGCTTCATAAAGTGTTAAATTTGCTCCTCCTGTAATATTAATAATTGCATCAGTTGCACCATGAATTGATGTTTCAAGAAGTGGAGATGCAACAGCTTGTTTTGCAGCTTCAATTGCTCTATCTTCACCCATACCTATACCAATACCTATAATAGCATTTCCAGATTTTTCCATTACTGCACGAATATCTGCAAAGTCAAGGTTAACTAGACCTACTACAGCAATTAAATCAGAAATTGATTGAACACCACGAAGTAAAACATTATCTACCTCTTTAAAGGCATCAAGCATTGGAGTTGATTTATCAATTATTTCTCTTAATCTATCATTTGGTATAACAATTAAAGTATCAACATGTTTTTTTAATTCCTCTATACCTGCTAAAGCATTATCCATTCTTCTTCTACCTTCAAATGAGAAAGGACGTGTTACAATACCTACAGTTAAAGCTCCTAAGTTTTGTGCTATTTCAGCAATTACTGGTGCAGCTCCTGTTCCAGTGCCACCACCCATACCACAAGTGATAAATACCATATCAGCACCCTTAAGCGTTTCTTCTATTTCTTTTTTTGCTTTAATCGCAGTTTCTTTTCCTATTTCAGGCTTAGCACCAGCTCCAAGACCAGTTCCAAGTTGAATTTTTCTTTCTGCTTTTGAAGCATTTAAAACTTGTGAATCGGTATTTACTACAATAAATTCAACACCCCTTACACCAGCTTCTATCATACGATTAACGGCATTACCACCGCCTCCACCTACACCTACTACTTTTATCTTCGCTAATTGATCAATCATTGATAAATCAAACATAACTTCATCTCCCTCTAATCAAAAATTCTATCAAAAATTTTACCTAAAACACTGCTTTTCCCCATTTTCTTCCCATTTGCAATTAATTCTTCTACCTTTTCTTCTGGGAACATAGTCCACTCTTTTTCTCTTAATTCTAATTTCTCAACAAAATATTTAATAGACCCATAACAAGTAGAATACTTGTTATCCCTAATACCAATAATACCTGTTGTTAAAACTATAACATTTTTAGAAAATAATTCCTCTACTATGGCATTAAAACCAAGCATAGAAGTTATTCCCCCTGTAATTATTATATATCCTATTTCTTTATTTGTTAAGTTATTTAATTCATTTTTAATATTTTTTAATAATTCAACTATTCTATATTCAATAATTTCAGCTAATTTATATTGATTAATTTCTATTTTCTCACCCAAACGATTATTAAAGTTAACCGTTTCATCATTATCAGCATATTTTCTATTAGAAACAGCAAATTCTTCCAATATCTTTTTTGTTGTTTCTTCATCTGTTTTATAATTAAATGAAATATCATTTAAAATCATATTTGAACCTAAAAGATTAATACTATCTTTTATAATAATTCCTTTATTAAAAACTGATAATACTGTCTTATCTTTTCCTATATCTACCATAGCCACTACTTTAGAATCTAATTCTTTACTTTTTATTGAATAATAATTTCCAACTGATGAAATTAAAACATCAACTACTTCAATTCCCAAAGACTCAATAACACTTACTACTGAATAAACATTTTTCTTAGGAACAGATGCTATTATAGATTTCATAGATAAAGTTTTTCCTTCTAATCCTAATGGATTTATTACTTTTTTATTTTTATCTATTACATATTCAATAGGAAAAACTCCCACTACTTCTCTAGTAGACTCTATATTTCCCTTTAAACATTTTTGCATACAATTAAAAATATAATCACCTGTAATAATATTATCAAGCGTTTTAATGTCCACAGATGCATTTCCTATTGTAATATCTATATTATTTGAAGGAACAACCGCTATTATTTGTTCTATTTTTGTTCCAAGTTTACTCTCTGCATTTCTTATTCCTTTTTTAATAGCATTCGATATTAAAGAAGCATCCACAATTAAACCTTGTTTTACCCCAAAAGATGGAACTTTAGATGAAGCTAAAACATTGTATTTATCATTATAATATTCCATAACTAAAATTTTTATTTCTTCTGTTCCTATATCAATACTAGTATAAATATTTCTCATAAGCATCCCTCTTACATCTTATTTAAATTATACAATATCTATTTTAAAAATTCAAGAATAATAAATTACTCAAAGAAGAAACATTTATATATAATAATTTTTTGTCTTATTTTTATTTTAATATTATTTTATTTCTATTAATACAATTATCTAGGTGATTATATGATAACAATTGGTATTCCTAAAGCATTACTTTTTTATGAATATAAAGTTTTATGGAAATATTTTTTTGAAAA
>JAZNOG010000085.1:0-15450 GCA_045580645.1 Bacilli bacterium | reverse complement strand
ACCTACCAAGTATGATATTTCCATCTTCAAATCTTATATATTTAACTATCTCTGCAAATTTTTCACTATTACCTTCTGCATTTGTATTAATGCTTTCTACTAATTGATTAAATAAAAAGTTAAAATCTTTTTCTGTTTGTTTAAATTGTGTTGATACTGTTATTTGATATTCTTGCAGATTAAGGCTTAAATCTTGTATCTGTTTTTGTAGGTCTGCGTCTAGTAGGTCTATGTTGTTATTTAAGCTGTCTGTAACTTGAACTAATGATTGTATTAATTGATTTTGTTTATCTACTATAAATTCTGTTCTAGTTTTTTCCTGTTTCGTTTTAGAAATATATTGCATCTTTTGCTGAGTATTAGTTAATGCCTTTGTATCAATATTACTTTGTCTTGTTCTTGGTATATTTATATTCTGATTTAAAATTATAGTATTTATCCATTCAGTATCTTCCATGTTACGAACTTGTATCATATCTCCATTATCAGTATACATTAAAGCTTTTAAATTGAATTTTACTGGGATGTATGTAAAATTATGTAGTTGATTATATAAATCGTTTATAACTAATTCTCGTAAGTCCTCTGTATATATAAATGGATTGTCTTCAATCTTTATTGTGATTTCTCCATATTTCAATATACTTTCTTCATCTCTTAGTGTTACATTTTCTCCTTTTATATTACTCATTCCAACCGAAACCACATTTACAGGTCCATATTGATTATCTATTTCTAATTTACTATTCATTGTTTCTAAATCAACTTGTATTCCTGTTTCTGTTTTTAAATACATTTCACATTTATTTAATCTATTTATTTTAGCAAAACTACCAAACAATTCTGCTATTCTCATCAATATACTTCTTCCAGTATATCCATCAAAATTGGGCATTTCATTAATAGTGAAATTTTCGTTTGGTAATACTTGTTCTTGAATTTCTATTCCATATGATTCCATAAACAGTCTGTAAAATTCTTTTAAAGTTATAGGAAATGTTGGATTAAAATTAGTATTTTCACTAAAATCAGGATTTAATTTATTCATATTGTCATAGGCTATTATTTTGTATTTTTTATTTGATTTTAGGTCTTCATATTTAGTCACTGTATATTCGCCATAAGGTACATATTCATATGTTTTGTTTGCATAGTCTACCATTACACCTATTTCTAAAGAAAATACTTTGTCAGCCAAATCATATCCTTCTGGGTTTTTTATTTCTATCTCAGCCTCTTTAATCATCGCTGTTCCAATTAAATTACCGTTGTTATAGCAATAATCAATTATCTTTACACCATTCTCTGTAAAATTATCTTTTGTTAGTATTAAATCCGTATTATTTGAGAAGAAATTTTTAAAAGTAACTTTAGCAGTTGCTATTACCACATTACTTTTTACAGCATTCTTGAATTGCTCGCCTACTTGATACCTTAATAAATTTCCTCCCTTCTAATACTCTACTAATTGGATTTTCATTGCATTATACAACATTTCATCAGGATTCCAATATAATGATGGATTCAAATCTCCATGCATACAAATTATTGTCTCAATTTGATTTGTAAAAATATCAAAACCTTTTACTGTTAATTCTGGTTTATCAAATACAACCATATAATTATGCATTGTTTCTCTATCGCAAGGTGGAAGAACTATATCTATTGTTCTAGGATGATGTTCTAACACATTTCTTTCCATCTTACCTTTTAAATTTCTTCCAGAATCTAAATCTATTTCTTTCTTGCTAAAATCATAATTCATTACTTCAATGTCTGTTCCATCTACATTTAAAAGTTGTGTTGCCCTTTATAGTTCCTCCTTCCTATGCTGTTCCATATATATTTTGATTTCTTAATATTCTTTCTTCTACAATTGAAGCTATTTCTCTTCCGTCTATTAATATTCTTGTCTCTCCGTTTCCTCTGTTTCCCATTACACCTGCTACTGCTTGTGCAACACCTTGAGAAACTGCTTGTACAATTTGTTGGTTATTCATTACTGTTGTTGTATTTCCAATTCTACCTACAAGCTCTGGTCCTGCTTCTCTTGCTATAAACATTTCTCCGACTGGTACTGGTCCACCATCAGCTCTCATTGAATATGGTTGAACTCTTAATTTTGCTCCTCCATCATCTGTTGTAGAAACTGAAACTTTACCTGTTTTCCAATTGCTCCAGAAAGCATTTGATGCATTTAAACCTTTATTAGCCCATGATTGATTTGTACCTAATAAGTCGGTAGGGTCTAACTTCTTTTCTTTAACCTTTTTCAACAATGCTTCATTTCCCAATCTTCCAGCTTCTCTCATTTCTGTTATGAATGTGTTAGGGTCTATATCTACATCATCAAATAATTCTTCTAACACCTTTTTTATATGTTTAGAATTTTCATCATTTTTATTCTTTACTTCATCATATTTTTCAATTAAAGAATCATATACATCTTGATTTGCTTGTTTTATAATATTATTTACTTCCTCTTCATTAAGAGTTCTTTGTGTATTTAATTGTGCAATTTTTTCATTGTATTTTTCTTGTGAGAGTTCTTTACTATTAAGCATTTCTTCTAAGTAATTAACTTGTGTGTTATAATCTTTTGAAATCGCATCTAATTGTTCTTTTCTGTAAGTTTCTTGTGCCTCTTTAAAATTTTTATAACTGTCTTCATCTAGTTTAGAAGAATCTTGAATAAATTGATTTTTTAAATAAAGCATATCTGTATTTGATTGAGACATATTTTTTTGTGTTAATTGTCGTATTTTTTGTAATTGTTCTTGAATATATTCATATTCTTCATCTGTTAAATATCCTCTTGTTTTTATTGCATTGTTATATGTCTTAGTTATATTATTTTGTGCTGTTGTTATTTCTTTCTTTTGATTTTTTCCATATTCTTTGATAGTTTTTAGCCAATTAGCTTGTTCTTCTTTTGTGACAGTTCCTATTGTTTTATATGTATTAGACCATAATGCTATTTGTGCATCTGTATTAGAATCAATCATAGAAGTAGTAGATATACACATATCACTAATAGCCTCTTTTATGTTCTTTACATCTTCATTCTTAAGTCTTTCTCCCATTACTCCAAATCTGATGCCATAACCTTCAACTTTTGCAGATGCTACATCAAATTCATCTGATAATGTTCCTATTTTTGACTTTAAATCTTCTACAATTGTATTTGTTTCTAATCCATCTAATCTTTCTAACTGGTCTATCCAAGATTGTGTAGAAATTGATAGTGTTCCAAATATTTGATTTCTCGCTATTTCATCTAGAACTTCATTAGATTTTTGTATGTTTACAACCAATCCTGCTAAAGCTCCTACTATTCCACCAATTAAAACACCCCAGCCACCAAATACACTTCCTATCAAAGCTCCTCCAGCAACCATTTCTCCCATACCTTTTGCTACATTCCATTGATTTGTTGCTTGACCTTCTAAAATTTTATTATATTCCTCAGTAATATCTTTAGCACCCTTAAAAGTTAATACTAAACCTCCAACAACTGAAACAACTTTTCCTGCAATAGTTACAATCTTTCCTAATGGAGCTAATAAAAATGATAAAGCACTTTTTGAAGCCACACTACCTGTTGCAACTCCTTTTAAAGCTTTTCCTAAATTAATCGCCCATACAACAATTTTTGTTCCCATTAACTTTTTAAATAATGAAACTATTGATGTTATGATTTTTACTCCTTTAGCAAAAAGTATTGTTCCACCAATTACTTTTAATGCATCTCCAATTTTTTCAATGTTCTGATATCCTTCTTTTAATTTCCAAGAAATTTCTCCAGTTAAAGGGTCTATTACTTTTGTATACCCTAGCCAATCCATTATTCTATCTCTAATTTCAGTAGCTTTCATCCTTACATTTTCCATCATACTGTCATAGTTACCAAGTGCATTTAATATTTCAGGGTCTATTTTTCCTAATCCACTACCACCACCAGAACCTTTGCTTTCTGTTGGTGTATTTATAACATTTAAAACATCAAATCCCATTAATGCTTTTTTTAATTCTTTAGCTTTTTTGCTAGCACTTCCTAGATTTCCAGAAATTCCACTAGAGCTATCTTCAACTGTTTCAAAAACATCAGATAAACTACTATTGTCTCCTTTATATCCAGTAAATATTGCTAACATTTTTATTAGTTCTTTTATAACCATTGTAAAAGCATTTATATATGGTAAAACTTTTCCTACTGTTCCCATAAACACATTTCCAATCCATATTCCAACTTCTTGGATTTGTGCTTTTAAAACTTTCATTTGATTTGCTGGTTGTTCTATTGTACGAGCTAAATCGCCCATAGCACCAGTTCTCTTCAATTGGTCCATAAGAACTATTATTCTTAACATTCTTTTTTCCATCTGATTTAGTTGGTTTACAGACCTATCAATTCCTAATTGTTTTGCTTTTGCACCTATCGTTGTATCAGATACATCATAACCTGAATCACTTCTTATAGGTCTAATACTTCCTACTAACGCAGATTGAAATTTATTCATAGCATTAGATTGACCGACATTAAAGATAGAAGAATAATCTAATGCCATTTTTACAAGACTCTCAGATATTCTTTCAGATTGTATATCTGTGAAGTTTCCTAAACCTGACAAAATGTTTTTATATGTAGATTGGTATTCCATTAATTCAACTTTTGCTATGCCTATTGCTTCAGACATTTCATTAATAAATCTTGTAGCTTGTGGTTTTGCACTTCCCATAGACATATTAAATTTATTTTGAGTCTCAATATAATCTACTGCTGAATTATATACACTTGCTATTGATGTTCTTAATCTTTTTGTTAAGTTCCAATACAAATACAACTTGTTTGCATTAAACATAGAAGATAATGTTCCTTTTAGTCCTTTACCTGTCTTCATTGTTTGGGTAAAACTTTGCCCTATCTTATTTCCAGCATCATCCATAGTTACTTGCAATTTATTAACTTGTGAAGCTGTATCCTGAACCATTGTTGCTATTTTTTTTACATTACCTAACTTATCAACCTTAGTAATAATGCTAGTTATTACTCCATCAAAGCCTTTTGCTGATTTAGTTATTCTATTAAACTCTTCTACTGCTTGTGAGAGTGTTGCCCTCAATTTAATATCTAATTGTTCGTTATCCCTACTTTTTTCATACTCCTTTCTTTCCAAATTTAGCCCAGTAATTTACATTTGCCCTGTAATTCTTATCTTTATTGTTCTTTTCATTTTCGTGTTTTTCTATGTAATTACTGTTTAACTCTTCTAATGGTTTTCCGAAGTATGTATTCTCTATACTACTTTTAGAGGAAAAAACATCTCCAAGTGCTGTTCCTACTGCTTTATATGTATATAAACCAATAAGCCACGATTGATAGTTTATCTCATCAAGTTCTAATTCGTGTTTCTTGATATAACTACTAAACAATCGTGGCTCTCTATTCCAAAATTCATCTGCTGTCATACCACATTGTAGTGCATATGGTAGCATTTCATCATAAAAACTATCTAATAATTCTTGTGTGGTTCGTATTAATATGCTACTTTGATTCCCCTTATCTTCTATTTCACTTCTTCTTTTTGGTCTGAGGTATCGTTCGCATTCATAAAAACCATTGTTATAGCCATTGATAATTTTGCTAACAATTCATCGTAACCATTTTGTGATACTTCTTTATCAAATAATTCTTCAACTTCTTCGTTTTTCTCTAATTTAGTCAATATTCTTCCAATTTCTATTAACTCTTCATAAGTAAAGATTTCATCTCTTTGATTTGACTTTTTATTTAAATATTTAATAGTCTCTGGACTTAATAATGACATATCTGGTTCTTTTCCCATTGAAGCTTCTAATTGTATTTTCGCAACTTCTTCAATTACTTTTTTATCAGCATCATCAAAATCCACTCCATAAGATAGTTTGTTTCTAAATTTTGTTAAATCATATGATAATTTAAAATTTATCTCTATTTCAAATTCTTTGTTTCCTAGATTTATTGTTTTTTTCATAATATAATTTCTCCTTTTATATTTGATTTTTTCTATCAAATTATGTACTTAATACATTAATTTGTTTTTAAGAAAGTCTCGCATAAATACGAGACTATTCAACTATTACTAAAACGTGTGTTACACCATCGGCACAATCTGTTTTCTTTGCAGTTATCTTTATAATTGCACTTCCAGCTTTAACACCAGTTATTGTTGCTACACCAGCTTCAACAGCAACTGTTGCAACACCTTCTGTATCAGATACAGCTGTTACTGTTGCATCAGCAGGGTCTGTTTCAACATTTAATTTTTCTGTTCCAGTTCCTGATATTTTTACTACTGCATCTATTGCAGATACAAATGTTACTGTTTCTTGAATTAAATCAACAACATTTATTATTGGTAATTCATCAGATTTTGTTACAGTTATAACAGCTTTACCTGTTAAGTTTCCACCAACAGAAACTTCGTCTTGGTATGTATCTACTATACCTTGGAATTTATGTCCTGTTCCATCTGGATTTACTTGTAAGAAATCTAATGTTTTCTTATAATCTTTTCTTAATATTTCAAAATTATCTCTGTGTGCCATATATGTACACTCTTTTTGACCTGGGTCTTTTCTTCCTGCTGTTGCAGTTTTAACTCTTGCAGTAGTTACTGTTGTATCTATTGTATCAGGAGCTGAACCTGTTGCAGGGATATTTGTTAATGGTAGCCATAAATGATATTTAGACTCTCCACCTCTTTTTATGAACAATGCAGATGCTATATCTGATATTGCTCTATTATCTGGTATATCTTTTACTAAATAATTCCTTTTAAATTCCTCCTATATTAAAATATTTTTATTTGTAATAACTTTTTTAGTATATTTCATTGTTATTCTGTATATTGAATCATCTAAATTTGGAGTTGGTCTACAAGAAGTTCTTTTCATTCTATATTTTCTCATAACATCATCCACCAAACTCATTAATTCTCTTGCTATATTTACATTTGATATAGTAGTGTTTCCTACTGCTTTATCTTGTGCATATATATTTACAGAAAAATATATTTTATCAGTAGACTCAATAAATTTTGTATCTTCTATTTCACTTACATTATCATCTTCAGTAACCACTATTAAAGGGAATTTATCAGATTGTTTTAAAGCCTTTTTTCTTACTCTAGGAGAATAATCTGTTTTTAATTCAACATATTCTTTTATGTCTTTATAAACTCTATCTAATAAGCTTACATTCATTTGATGATTCCCCTTTCTTTAAGAACTTGTTTTGTTATAATCATATAGTTTTCTTTTAAATCTTGATATGCTCTATACATAAATTGATGAGCCTCTTCTCCTTGAGTCCAATAAAAATTACCATCACTCGCTTTATATACCCATCCCATATCTCCGTGTTTATTTTTATCGTAGCTCCATCCAAATTCACTTGAGCTTGGATGAGGATTTTTCTTTGCAGTTACTCCTGTTCCAAATTCAACAAACTTTGCATAAGCTAAGTTTGTATAAACACTAACCATGTCTCCTATTATTGGACTTATTAGAATACTCTCTAACAATGTATTTGTTGATACGTATTCTCCATTTCCTACAGTTTCTCTAATATGATATTTAACTCTTTCTTGAGTATATCTAGCTAAAGCATCTAGTATATATTTTTTTGAATTTTCTAGCTCCTTTTGGTACTCTTTAAAATTATCAATTAAATTAGCAATACTTTTATGTGATAAATTAAATTCAAAGCTAAATTTATTCGCCATCTACTTCTTTTTCCTTTATTTCTACTTTTTTAGGTTTAAGTTCTTTTTTAGCTTCTCCGTAGACTTTCCATCCTGCCGAAACATAATCAGCAACAATGTTATTGTCTACATCTTTTACTATTCCGTTTTTCTCTACTTTCATAACTTCCTCCTATTTCTTAGATTTTACTTCGATAACCATGTCATCGCCTTCAAAATTTATTATAGGTTCTTTACCACTAATTATTAAAGCTCTAATATTTTCTATTATCATTTTTTCTATATCATTTTGTGGTCTTAAAGAGATAGTTTGAAAGTTTCTTATAACTTTTGCTGTCATTTGTCTACCTCCCTATTTATTTTTATATCTTTTCAAAATATATTAGGATTATTGTATTTTGAGGTCTTACACTTTTAATCTTATAATTAGCTCCACTTCCATATGTACCTTTAGTTTCATTAGAAGGTTTTTTACCTTCTAGGTATGCAACATCTCCCTCTTTGAACTTATTTAAGTATTCAGCTAAAGATATTACTGTCTTATACATTTTAGAAACTTTTTCTCCATATAAAGCTATATCTGAGCTTCCCGATGCAGGTTGTATATTAAATTCATAACGTTTTGGTATGTTATAAAAATTAACATCATTTCCATATTCATCTTCTATGGTCTTATCTAAAGTTGCAATATAACAAACTTTGTTCCAATCTGAGAAAATATCATTAATTATCAATGCTCTCCCTCCTCTTAGGAATACCAACACTTGGTGGTTCTAACTCATCCATTAAGCTATTAGATAAAGGACCATCATTATCTCTGCTCCAATTCAAGTTTGCTTCTGAATAAGATTTAACACCTGTGTTACCTTGCCACTTATTAAGTTCCACACTAGCTCTAATAAGCCAATTATCATATTTTTTAGGTAGTTCTATTCCTTCAAAATCATCTAAGAAAGGATATAATGTACTTAATGCAATATTCTTACTATCCTCTAATAGATTTGATAACATATTCTCATATACTTCTTTAGATATGAATTTATCTGCATCAAATGGGATTTTACCTTTTAACTTGGTTAGTTGTGCATTCTTTTCCATTATATCCTCCTTAATCTATTCTAGTTTACTTTTGATATTATTCTTGTTAATGGTATGAATTTATCATTAACATATGTTTTTGATTCTTCATTTCCATCATTTACTATTTCCCAGTTTTCTCCTTTAGCTAATTCTTCAGCTGTTGGGCTTAATGAAGCCATACTTTTCTTTGTGAAAGAAATATATTTTGGTGCATATAATTTTCTTTGTCTTACATATAATGTGTCTTCTCCACCATTTGTTTTAGGGTCTCTTGCCATTTCATTTGGAACTTTAGCTCCACAATCAGCATATTCTATGAATCCTTTTCCTAAAACATATGTAACATATTTTCCTTCTTCAACTGGACAATCATCATCAACAACAACCATTCTTCCATTCCATGTACCAATTTCTAAATCTCTTTGGATTCCATTAGCATCAGTATATGTTAAGTAAGCGATTAATTGTAATGTTTCTAATTCAGTTGCAACATCTGAGTGCATGATAGCTAAGTTAAATATTCCTTTTCTATCTCCACTAGCTTTTGTTATAGCTTTATTTAATGTTCCTGCTCCAACAGAACCATTTCCTACTGCTGAAACATCAAGTGTATGTTTATCAGCAAAAGCTACACCAGCTTCATCAGCCATAGCATATATACCTTTTAATATTGCAAGTATATCGTCTTGGTCTACACCTTCAAAATATTCTTTTACTTCTCCTGCCATAGCATTTTGTGGTAAGAACTCAGCTCCTGATATATCAGTAGTGAAATCTGCTTCTGTCCATGCTTTAGCACGACCACAAACTATTTTTCCTTGTTCGAATGTTTTTCTTGATGTAGCTTCTATGTCAGTTTTTCCGTCATAGTTTATTACTTTTCCATCTAAATTTCCTTTAATTGGTTCGATTATGTAGTTTCCTCCTACACCATCTTTTAATCTAGAAGCCAAGTTTTTATTTTCAACTAAAACTCCTGATTTTACAAACATATTTAATTTAGCAGATGGTAATTTATCTAAATATTTTTGGAATACTGCTGGATTCCATGTTTTTGCATTAAATTTTGCCCTTGTAATTTCCTCCTATTATTTCATATTTTATAATTTTGCAAATTCTTCAGGATTTTCTTCAGCAAATTTATTTTGCTCTGATTCGCTTAATTTGCTAAATTCTTCCCAAGTCATTGCGTTTGTGCTTGGTGGTATGTTACTAGGATTTGGTTTTAAATCCAAGTTTGCAAGTTCTTCTCTTGTTTGTTTTGCTGTTGATTCTTTAATATTATTGAATTGATTTGCAAATAATGTAGCTCCAGTAATAGTAGCTTGTTCATCTTCTTTTACTATTGAAGCAACTAATTTATCAGCATCCTCTTCTCCAATTCCAGCTCCAACAAGAATTGATTTTGCTTTAATAGAATTTGTTAATAAATTGGCACTTTTTATTTTTGTGTCTAATTCTTTTTCTTTAGCTTCGATTAATTGCTCTTTAGTCATATTAGCTTTTTGAATCTCTGCTATTTGGTCTTTGTAACCCAACAACTCTTTTTTTTCAGTTGTTAAATTTGTTACTTGTCCTTGCAAGTTTGAAATTTGCTCAGTTAAACCTTTTTGTTCTGTATGGAATTTGTTTAATACAGCACTAATTTGTTCTTCTGTTGCACCTTCCCCTAATAATTTTCTTACCTCTTCTCTATTCATTTCTTTCTCTCCTTACAGTTCTTTAATACGGCGAACCAACCTAAAAGATTTTTGAAATTTTCGCTTTTATAAGCTTGGCACAGGTTTAAGGATTTGAACCTCAATTAATGGTTTTGGAGACCATTGTGTTACCCTTACACTAAACCTATATATTTGGTTGCGAATGACAGAATCGAACTGCCGACTTTGGCTAAGGAGACCAACGAGATACCATTTCTCCAATTCGCGATGTAACTTTTACTCATATTACCCCACTACATATGACATTTTGTGTCGTATGTAGCAGGATATATTTGAGTATTAAAAAAGGATGATTATATGAAAAACTTTTTAGAAAAGTTATCAAACTTATTGATTTTGCAAATCTAATTGACTTGCATTCTGTATTTTATTGTTTTGTTCATTTATTTTTTGATTATTGTTTATTTGCATTTGTTTTTGTTCTTCTTTTTCCTGTTTCATATCTTTTGCTACTGCATTGCTATCTCCGAATAGATTTACTATCGGTATTGCATAATCTATTGGAACTCCTGCTGTTAGTAAATTCATTAATCCTTGTGTTTTAACTAATAGATTATCTGACATATCTCTATTCATCTTGCTATCAATATCACTAGCTTTTAATGTGCTAATCTCACTCTTATCATTGCCTTTGCAGATTTTTAAGATTATCTTTAATGCGTTAAAGTCACACATTTTAAACATGGTTTCATCTGTTTTTGCTCTAATTCCAGCACTTGTATAACCTTGTCCTGTCATCTTTGCTTTTCCTGTATCTCCTGTGCTTAAAGAACCACTGTCTGTTGCCATTGGAATACCTAAAATTTGATGTAAACTTGTTAACAATCTTGTATAGAAGACTTGTGTATCAGATGCATTCAATCTGTTTTGTAATAAATCTACACTTGCTTTTCTGTTTTCAGTAGATTTGATATTTACTGCTCCTAATTTTCTTATTTCTTCTATTCCTTCTTCATCAACTTTTGCATTTGTAAACACCATGATTGCATTTACGAATTGTTCCATATCATCAAAATCTAATGATTCTAATTGATTTATTCCATCAAATAAATCCTTACCTATCTCAATTAATGAGATTCTGTCTCTATTAACGTAATATTCAGCAATTAAATGCTCATTTAGGATAATAGGGTCTACTTTCTTAGCCCAAACTACTTTTTCCTCGATATAATCACAAACTAATCTCTTATTTCTTAGATAAATATTAATTTGTGGATAATATATCTTTCTCTCTTCTTCTTCAGTACGAATTACTTTCTCCATATATGTGATGATTACACTAAATAATTGCTTATGTTCCATATCTGCAGAATAAATAACTTCACAGCTATCTCTATCCACATTTAAGATTTCAAACGGAGCTTCGTCATCATCTGTAATCTTATTTGGTGCTATATATCTGAAGCCTCTACCAGTTACTAAAATATCTTCATAAATCATTTGGTCTTTAGACTCTTTATTTTCATATCTGGCATATTTATTTAGTATTTCTATCTCATTACTTGAAGAATCATTTAGCATTACATACTGGATTGGATTTCCAAGTTGCCATGCTTTTTTAAAATCTATTATTGCGTAAGCCCAGTTTTCAACTTTTGTATTGTTAATCTCTGGTCTTGTTGTCTTTACTTTTTCATAAATATCTTGATTTCCTAAATAATAATCCCATAAGTATTGGATTCGTTTCCTGTTTTCTTCATGTATTGCTATTATCGTAGGAATATAATCACTTAGAACTTCTTTTAGTTTTGCATTACTTAAACCTAAAAGAGATTTCTCAGTTTGGTTTATAAATATTGTCTGTCTACCATATTTATTTCGATTAGAACCTAAGTAAGAACTCACAGTAACTCCTCCATTTCTTCTCTTATATCGACTTCATTGTAGTTGCTATTTATTACTTTTAAAAGATTTTTAGAATTATTGTCACACATAGTGCTGTTTTGTAATAGTTTTGTAATGTTCAATAAAAAAAGACACGTTTTTTAACGTGTCTATCTTTAAAATCTTCGTCTCATTGGCTCTGCTTTTTGTGGAATTGCATTCTCTAAAATTATTTGGTCTCCAAATAACGCAAGACTATCTGGCATATCATCATGTCTATTAGGGAAATCGAACGAATATGATGTTAATTGTTCCATAGCTCTTCCCATATCTGTATTTTTTCCGAACTTATTCCTGTTAGGAAATATTATTTTATCAACAATTAAGTCTTTCATATCATTTATTCTGACTTCTTTGTTTGTTACAGCATATTTTTCATAAATTACACAGCCATAATAGCCTTTGTTGTGTAATTTTCCTTCTAAAACCTCTTTTAATGATGTGTCTGTGTTATTTTCGACAACTAATGCCATAACTTTGTTATCTATTATCTTATTTACTATGTCATCATATAGATATTTTACTGATGTTTTACTGAATAATATGTCTGTTAAATAGAATTTTCCTTCATGTTTCTTAAAAATTGGCATTGATAAGAAGTCATTACCTTTTCTCGAAGGGTCAAGTGATGCATAAGAGTGTTCTGAATCAAATTTAGGTAGAAAATCATATGTCTTTAACTTCTCGTAATCAAAAACCATTCCTTCAGGAGATGTTGGTCTTTGTTGGAAGTTGGTCTCCCATAAGTATCTATCCATTGTCTCACGTTCTTTTCTCAATTCTTCTGTACTCTTTATCTTTGGACAAGTACTTTCATCTGTTTCATAGTCTAATGCTGGCACTTGTATTATAACTCTTTTTCCATCTTTACTTATTCTGCAATATTTATGGTTAGGGTCTGGTATAAATTCGCTTTCTCTTTCCCATTGTACAATTAATCTAGTTAAAAAGTCTGTTGCACTCCACATTGTACCTGTTACAACTATCTGTGGTTTTCTGTTTTGTACATATCTTTTTCTCCATACAGTTACAAACTTATCGTAGTATTCTTTGTTTAGTTTATCATTTTGAGCTTCTTTAGGGTCTGCATACAAGTCATCTATATCTATACTTAAACTTGCTCTTATACCTACTACGTTTGTTCTTGTAGATGATGCATAGTATGTAGCCAGCATCTTACACTTCTTTAATTTCCATTCTCCATCTGTTTCCTTTAAGAAAAACTCTTTATCTTCTTTGTTATACTTCAGATGTGTAAATACTTCCCCATATCTAGGACTCTTTATTATATCTATTACGGACCTACTTTGCCCTTTAATTAAATCATCGTTAGAACATAGTGCCAAGAATGTACCATCATTTTCTATTCCTAGTCTAAATGCTTCATAGAATCTTACCATACGAGATTTACCATATCCAGAAGGTAAATTAGCTATTATACCTTCAAAGGACCTGTCAAAGCACATCCTGTTTAGATAATAACAATATCCCTCGAGAATCTCATATCTATCTTCTAATAGTTTTTCTGTTTCATACCACTCATAGTATATTATAAAATGTTCTAAAGATACTCTCCCAGCTATCCTATATGCATTTTCTAAATGGTCGTGATACTTAATTATTCTGTCTTTAGACGTGTCTATTTCGACAAGTAGATTAATTAGTCTAATATAACTTTTTATCGCTAATTTACCACATTCTCGTGCGTTTAATTCGGTGTAAATATCAAATAGTCCTTTAAGGTCATTCATCAAAGTATATATCTCAGCCATCTTTAATCTTCTTGCTACATACTTGTTGGAAAAGTTCTTGTTTATTACATCAAATATACCATCTATCGTCTCTCTTATCTCTTTCTCATTATAGGTCTCGTTATTACTCCTTAACTAACTCCCCCTCTATCATCTGTTTCTTCTCTTTAAATCCCTTTAATTCTTGTAATCTCCTGTTTATATCTCCTAAATCCACACCCTCATTGTGTATATGTATTGATGGCATCTCTTTTTCTACTCTCTCTTGCTCACTCTTCATTCTATATACTGTACTTCTCTCTTTAATATACCCCATCTGTGCTAATGTTAGATTGCTATCAAAACATCCATCTTCTATCTTCTCTACTACTATCCTCATATCTTCATCTACACTTTGCTTATACTGCTTAAATGTACTTAATCTTATTCCTGCAAAACTACAAAAACTACTTAAACTAGGTACTATTACCCCTATCTTAGCACTTATTTTTCCTACCATCTCTTCATATAACTGCCATACTATACCTAACTTCTCTGCACTATACATAGGCTCTTTATTTACTAATGGATTTAAACTCTGAAAAAAATACTTCTGGATTACTATTGGATTCTTGTTCGCAACATCATAAGGAGTACCATCCTTTGTATACTCCTTTGTCTTATTCTCTTCAAAATATTTCGTTAACTTATCTTCTATCTCTTTTCTCTTTTCTTCTATTGCTGTTTCTAATCCCCCTAGTACTTCTTCTACATACTCTTTCTCTATTATTCTTACTGCTTGCTTATTCTCTATTCTCACTTGTTCGTTATACTCTTTTAAACTCCTTTGTACTACACCTCTATTCTCTTTCTTTTTATTCTCTTTCCTTTATCTTTATCTTAACAGATTTTTTTTTATTGTCAAGCTTTTGTCTATCTGATTGACTTACCTCAAATTTTTATTTTGTTGCGTATTTTTGAGGAGGTAACAACAGGAAATGTGCTTTTTCTCTAAGGGGTAGGGGTACTTCCTTTTCTGTTCCAATTGCACAAAATACGGCTTTTGTGCAGTAAGTCTTTTTCTCTTCTCTTCTTACTCTTTCAATGCTTTTATTGATTTTATATGTTATTTTATTATTATTTTTTTGTTGCGTTTTATCTTTTTTATATATTTTTTCGCACAAAAAAAGAAATTCGAAAAAGTAACTTTCTTCCTTCTTCTCTCTCCTATACTTACTCTTATATATATAATATACTTATAATAAGACTAATAAAATATATATACTTAAT
>JAZNOG010000084.1:0-11247 GCA_045580645.1 Bacilli bacterium | reverse complement strand
CCATAAAAAAACACCCCTTAAAAGTACGATTATAATATATCAATAACTATAAAAAGTAAAGAAAAAAGAGAATCTATTCTTGATTCTCATAAAAGTTCTTTAAATACTCTTTATATGCTTTATAAGCACTAGTATCTTTATTAAATTCTTTTAATTTAAATTCCTTAACTTCTGCAATTTTTTCTATTAAATAATCACAAAAATGTGGATTTCTAACAAGTAGTGGACCAAATAAATAAGTACCATAGAAGTTATTTTCAAAAACACCTTCTTCATTAACATTAGGTTTATAACCACAACCACTAATTACATTAAATAGGGGAGCATGGTACTCACTCATAGTACATAATCTATTTTCAAATCCTACTATTGGATCTTCTAAATCTTTAAACTTATATATTTGTTCTCCGACAATTCTCATATCATCATCATTACAAACAAAATCAAATAATTCAGTCATTTGTAATGGTTCTTTATCAATATATCTTATTTGTCTTCCAAATAATTCTAAAGCATTACCAGTAACTAAGAAGAACTTACCAGCTTTATAAGCTTTCTTTAAACTATCTTTATATTTTAATAAATCATTTAATACTAATAATTGATTTTCTTCACTACCACTACCAATATAATACATATCATATTTATTAAAATCTATTTCATCTTCAATACTTAAGAACGATACTTCAACTTTAATATCTTGTTCTTCTAATCTATTTTTTAAATATCTAATATTACCATTCTCACCATATAAATTCATTAAATCATAATATAAATATCCAATTACTAATTTCATTTTAATTCCCCCATAACTTTATTAAAAGGTTCTATATAATCAAAATTTACAATTGCATAAATATCGCCCTTAGAACTACTAATTTCATCTTTAGATTTTTCCATATTCTCACAAATCTTAATCTTCTTTTCATCAAAATTAGCATACTTAAGTCTTGTTGCAATATCATATCTTTGAGGCCCAGCAACAATTACTTTATCAACACTCTTATCATTAAGTAATTCAAACTCAATATCATAAAGCCAAGATAAATCATCAAAATCATATCTTCTACTGATTTGCCACCAACCAATAACTATAGTTTTAAGACTTTTTTCTTTACTAACCCATAAAACAGATTGATTAAATGTAGTGGCATTTTCATTCTTATTATTTAAAACATAAACGTTTCTATCACCAAATTTATAATTATTATAAATCTTCTTATCTTGCTCAAGTTCTGATATATAACTACTTACCTTATTCATATCTAAATCAAATAAACCTAAAGTAGCAAAAGCAGCACATATATTATATAAATTAAATAACATATTATTGTTAACAACTACTTTATATTCATTATTTATTGTTAATAAATTTTTCTTATAATCAATAGAACTTATTTTATAATCAATATCAGGTCTTTTAAAATCACAAGAAGGGCAGTAATAATCTCCTAAATATTCAATATTATAATAATTATAATTTAAAGAACTATGACACTTTAAACATCTAGTAATGTTTAAACTACTAAACTTATTCTTATCATAAGAATACTTTAATTTATCACTACCAAAGTATGTAACCTTAAACTTATCATCTAAATTAAATTTTTGTAAATAAGGATCATCACCATTAACAATTAAATGAATATCAGAGGATAAACCTTTACATATCTCATTAAAAACTATATCAAAATGACCTTGTCTAGGAGGTTGATCTCTTGTAATATTAGTTATAACTACATAAGTAGGCTTAATATATGGAAATACAAACTTTGCATATCTTTCATCCATTTCAAAAACACAAATATCGCTTTTTACTTCCCCCTTTAAATTAGAATATTTAAGTAAACTAGAAATAACTGCAGATCTTTCATTTGAACCTTTATCGTTGTAACAAACAATATAGTTAAACTTTCTTAATACCTCAGTAATAACCTTTGATGTAGAACCCTTACCAGAAGAACCAGTAACCGCAACTATCTTATTAGGCAACTTAAAATCACTTAATATATTCTTATTTAACATATAACAAATATTACCAGGCATTGCACTTCCTCTTCCAATTAAATCAAGAAAAAATACTAATAACTTCCCAATAACAATACTTAAAAACTTTTTCATTATTATCACCTAAATAAATTTTATCAAAATAACAACATAAAATCTATAATTATTAACAAAAAAAAGTTATTACACAAAAATATAATAACCCTTTTAATTAATCATAAAGTCTATCTGAATAAAACAAAGACTCACATGTAACATTTATACCTAAATTCTTTAAAATAGTTAAATCTTCTTTGCTAATCATAAAAGAACTATGTGCTTCACACCCTTCAAAATTCTTCATTTTCTTTAAAGCATTATGTGTCATAGGATTAGTAACAGATGAAATAGATAAAGCAATTAAAACTTCTTTTAAACTAAGTTCCATATTACTTTCTTTTAAAACATTCTTTTTTGAATCAATAATAGTTTGAAGTATAGAAGGAGAAATAATATCAATCTCATCAGGCATCCTAGTCAAAACCTTTAAAGCATTTATAATCAAATTACTTGAAGGAGATAAAAAACCAGTTTGATTACCTGTAACAATTGTTTTATTATTAAGTCTCATAGTAATAACATGTCTATTTTCCTTTTTAGATTTATCAAGTGTTAAAGAAACTAAATCATTATCATTTTCACTAATACCAAGTTCATTCATTAAAAGTTTTATTCTTAAAACAGTATCATGACTACTAAGACCTAACTTACAATTATTATTTTCTTCATAAAATCTTCTTATAATTTCCTTTTTACTAGAAAGACAAACAACTTCATCATCAGTAATACAATAACCAATCATATTAACCCCCATATCAGTAGGGGATTTATAAATATCTTTACCCATAATTCTATTTAAAATAGTCTTTAAAACCGGAAACATCTCTAAATCACGATTATAATTAACTGAAGTAACACCATATTCTTCTAAATGAAAAGAATCAATCATATTAACATCTTTTAAATCAGCAGTGGCAGCTTCATATGCCATATTAACTGGATGTTTTAAAGGCAAATTCCATACAGGAAAAGTTTCAAACTTAGCGTATCCTGCATTAACACCTCTTTTATGTTCATGATAAAGTTGAGATAAACAAGTAGCAAGCTTTCCAGAACCAGGACCAGGAGCATTAACTAAAACTAATTTCTTAGATGTTTCAATATATGGATTTGCACCATATCCTTCTTCACTTACAATAGTTTCTACATCAGTAGGATAACCCTTAGTATAAGTATGAATATAAGTCTTAATATTACGACTATTTAACTTATTTATAAACTTTAAAGCACTATTTTGATTTTCATATAAAGTAATAACTACACTATTGATAGAAAAACCTAAATTCTTAAGATTATCAATAAGTCTTAAAACCTCAATATCATAAGTAATACCAAACTCAGCACGAGTTTTATTTCTCTCAATATCATTAGCGTTTATACAAAAAATAATTTCCAAATCATCTTTTAACTCTTCAAACATCTTAATCTTAGCATTGGCCTTAAAACCAGGCAAAACACGAGCAGCATGATAATCATCAAATAATTTACCACCAATTTCTAAATATAATTTATCAAACATTTTAATTCTATCTTTAATACATTTACTTTGCTTTTCAATATATAATTCATTATCAAATCCTATCTTCATAACCACACCTCTATTATACTTATCATAACATATAAAAAAGTATAAAAATAGAATTAAAAAACATATAAAACTATGATATAATTAAAATGGACCCTAAAGTAAAGGAGAGATAACATGAAACATGTAGGAACAATATCTATGGGTATTAGAACCCCAATTATAATGGAAGGAGATAACTTAGCAGAGATCATAGTAGAATCCCTACTTAATGCAAATCAAGAATTAGGATTTAGCTTTGATGATAAAGATATAGTAGGTATAACAGAATCAGTTGTAGGGCGTTGTGAAGGAAACTTTGTAACACTTGATGACATCGCAAATGATATAAAAAATAAATTTGAAAAAGGCCACATAGGACTAACTTTTCCAATTTTAAGTAGAAATCGTTTTGCTTTATGCTTACAAGGAATTGCTCGTGGCGCAAATAAAATAACACTTATGTTAAAATATCCTGAAGATGAAGTAGGTAATCACTTATTTAATGAAGAACTACTTGAAAAATATGATATAAATCCATATACAGATATATTAGATGAGGAAACATATAATAAATATTTTGGAGATGAAACACACGAGTTTACTGGAGTAAATTATGTTAAATTATATAAAGAAATAATAGAAAAAGAAAACTGCGAGGCAGAAATTATTTTTTCAAATAAAATAGAAAACATTCTAAAATATACAGATGAAGTTTTATGTTGTGACATACATACAAGAAATAAAAGTAAAAAAGCTTTAGAAAAAAATGCAAAAAAAGTTTTTGGATTAGATGATATTCTAAACGTAAGCATAAATGGTAGTGGTTATAACGAAAACTATGGTCTTTTAGGTTCAAACAGAGCAACAGATGAAAAGCTAAAATTGTTTCCTAGAACTGGAAAAGAAGTGGTTAATAAAGTTCAAGAATTATTAAAAGAAAAAACTGGAAAAGATATAGAAGTATTAGTATATGGTGATGGAGCATTTAAAGACCCAGTAGGAAAAATATGGGAACTAGCAGATCCAGTTGTATCACCTGCCTATACAAGTGGTTTAGAAGGAACTCCAAATGAAATAAAACTAAAATATTTATCAGACCAAAAATATAGTAATTTAAGAGGAGAAGAACTTCAAAAAGCTATTATAAATGAAATAAAAAATAAAGATAGTAACCTTAAAGGTTCAATGGCAAGTCAAGGAACAACCCCAAGAAGATTAACAGATCTTATAGGTTCACTATGCGACTTAACAAGTGGAAGTGGTGACAAAGGAACCCCAGTTATTTATATAAAAGGTTACTTTGATAACTATGCAAGTAGAGGTGAATAATGGATTTAGCAGTTTTATTAATTTTAGTTATATTAGTAGTTATACTATTTAAAGATATAAAATTTTTAGTATACCTAATAGGAATTATAGAAATATTTTTTAGAATAGTTCATTACATTGGAGACCATCTAGGAATAGGTGAGTTAAACAGTTTAATAAATAATTATTTACCAAGTTCTATTTTTAATATAATAGACAAATACAGTAGTGGAATAATATATGATATTTTATCCTGGGTTTTAGTAGGAGCATTTATTGCCTTTTTATACTACCTAATAAGATATTTCATAAAAAAGAAGTAAAAGGTTATAGTTTAATCTTTTTCTTTTTATAAATAAGTCCAATTTCTAAAATAACAAGTGCTCCTAGAAGTGCAATTAACATACCATTTTTATTTTCTTTATTTACAACTTCTTTAGTTTCCTCGGGTATATTATCATAAGAACTATTTAAAGTATTAAAACCAAATAAATTATTTAAAACTAAAAGACAAACACAAATTAACTTCACAAAATCACATCCTTAATAAAGAATATGAAAAAAAATAAAAAAAAATAATAAAAAAACCAGGTGTAAAACAAAAGCGTGCGTATTATAATTATATAAGGAGGACAAATATGTTAGAAATCAAAAATATTAGCAAAAGTTACAAAATAGGAGATTTTACTCAAAAAGCTCTAGATGATATTAGTTTAAAATTTAGAAAAAATGAATTTGTTTCTATTTTAGGAACATCAGGATCTGGAAAAACAACATTCCTAAATATAGTTGGAGGACTAGATAAATATGATAGTGGTGACCTAATAATAAATGGAGTATCAACAAAAGAATATAAAGATAGCTCATGGGACACTTATCGTAATAACTGTATTGGTTTTATCTTCCAAAGTTACAACCTAATAACACACATTTCTATTTTAAACAATGTAGAAATGAGTTTAACATTAAGCGGAGTAAGTAAAAAAACAAGAAGAAAAAAAGCAATCGAGGTTCTAAAAAAAGTTGGATTAAAAGATCATATGCATAAAAAACCAAATCAATTATCAGGCGGACAAATGCAAAGAGTTGCAATAGCAAGAGCCTTAGTAAATAATCCTGATATAATTTTAGCGGATGAACCAACCGGTGCCCTAGACTCTAAAACAAGTAAAGACATCATGGAACTTATAAAAGAAGTAGCAAAAGAAAAATTAGTAATTATGGTTACACATAATGAAGAACTAGCAAAAGAATACTCTACAAGAATTGTTACTTTAAAAGATGGAAAAATAACTAGTGATTCTAATCCATATGAAAATGAAGAAACAAAAGATGATTACAAATTTAAAAAGACTGCAATGTCATTTTTAACAGCACTAAAATTATCACTAAACAATATCTTCACTAAAAAAGGAAGAACACTTCTTACCGCCTTTGCATCAAGTATAGGTATCATTGGAATATCACTTATCCTAGCCTTATCAAATGGATTTGATATTCAAATAGATAAATTTGAAAGTGATACATTATCATCATTTCCAATACTAATTTCAAGACAAGCTGCAGAAATTGATATGGAAGAATTAGCGAAAGAACAAGAAAAATTAAATAATCAAAAAATAGATGATAAAAAAGTTTATTCATACAGTATTGAAGAAGAAACAATAATTCATAATAATATCTTTACTGAAGAATACTTAAATTATATAAAAAATATAGATAAAAAATTAGTTTATGGTATATCTTATACTAGATTCACCGGCCTTAATGCCTTAATAAAAAATAATGGTAATATATCTATAGTAGATACATCAAGTTTTATTGCCCTTCCAACAAAAACAGAAAGTGATGAAACATACTTAGAAAAAGGCTATGACCTTCTAGAAGGAACACTTCCAGAAAACAAAAATGAAATAGTTGTTGAACTAGACTATAGAAATCGTTTAGATAAAAACATCTTAAAAATGTTTGGAATAGAGGATAAAGAAATAAATATAGAAAAACTACTTGGAAAAGAAATAAAAATAATTTTAAACGATGATTATTACAAAGAAACAAATGGATTTTTTATGATGAATACATCATTAGAAGAAATGTATAAAAGTAAAAATGCTATTACCCTAAAAGTAGTAGGAGTAATACGTGCTAAAAGTGATAATGCACTAAGTAATGCTGAAGCATCATTTACAACAACTACAACAGGAAGAATTTTATATACAAATGATTTAATAGAATATGTAATAGAAAAAAATAGCACATCAAAAATAGTAAAAGAACAACAAAAACAAAACTATAATGTTTTAACTATGCAAGATTTAACAGAAGAAGAAAAAGAGCAAATGTTATTATACTTTGGAGCAAAAGATGTTCCTTATGCAATATCTATTTATCCAAACAATTTTGATGATAAAGAACAAGTTCTAAATTACTTAGATAAATATAATGAAAATAAAGAAGATGAAAACAAAGTAGTATACACTGATATGGCTCAAACTATGGTATCACTATCAGGTGGTATAATGGACGCCATAACATATGTCCTAATTGCATTTTCCGCAATTTCACTAGTCGTATCTGGAATTATGATAGGTATTATAACTTACATATCTGTGCTTGAAAGAACCAAAGAAATTGGCATTTTAAGATCTCTTGGAGCACGTAAAAAAGATATTAGAAGAGTATTTAATGCCGAAACATTCATTATAGGATTAACATCAGGACTTATGGGAATCTTAATAGCAAGACTTTTAATCTTCCCAGTAAACTCAATTTTAAAAAATTTAACAGATTTAGATAATGTTGCACAAATGAATATAAAACATGTTATAATAATGTTGATAATAAGTATAGTAATAACTTTAATTGGTGGTTCTATACCTGCAAAAATAGCAAGTAAAAAAGATCCGGTTGAAGCACTAAGAACGGAGTAGAGTAGTAATGAACAAGGAAATAGCAAAACTAGAAAATAAAATAAAAACAAATTTTAGCATTGTAATGTTTATCTTTTTACCAATAGTAATTTTAATAAGCACAGAATTATCTATCCAAATAATACCATTTCCCATAGTAAATGACATAAGTGATAGCAAACTAAAACAAGTAATTGGATACATTCTATTAGGATTCTTTGCAATAATTTTAATTAGCAACTTTGTTATCTTAATTAAACAATTGTTACAAGCAAAAAAATTAAATAAACAGTTAAAAGACAAAGATTTTAATAAAGAAACAATTATAAACAAAAATATATGTATAGTAATAACACTATTACTTGGCATTATTGGAGGACAAAATATTATCTCCAAAAACTATATAAGATTTATAATATTTATGATTATATCGTGTGCTGGAATAATTTTATATAAAAGTCCAATCAATATATTAACAATTATAATAATGTCTATATCACTAATAGATATATTAGTAATATTAACTAAAAAAAGTAAAGATGGAAAAATTGTTTTATTAACAAAAGGAGTAGAATATGAGTAGTAAAAGAAAAGAATATTTAACATGGGATGAATATTTTATGGCAGTTGCAAAATTATCTGCCAAAAGAAGCAAAGACCCAAGCACTCAGGTGGGAGCATGTATTGTAGGATTAGATAACAGAATCTTATCAATTGGATATAATGGTGCACCAAATGGTTATAATGATGATTCTTTCCCTTGGGAAAGGGAAGGGAAACCTTTGGAAACAAAATATTTGTATGTATGTCATGCAGAGATGAATGCCATTTTAAACTATAGAGGTTCAAGAAAAGATTTAGAACAAGCTAAAATTTATGTTGCTTTATTTCCTTGTAACGAATGCACAAAATTAATTATTCAATCAGGAATTAAAGAAATAATTTATTTATCTGATAAATATAAAGATACAGAAGCAGTGATTGCATCTAAAAAAATGCTTGATACATGTGGTGTTAAATATAGACAATTAAATACAAATAATTCAAAAATAGAATTAGATATTTCAATATAAAATATCTAATTCTTTTTTTTAAAAAAATAAATTAAAAGAAAATACTAGAAAAAAGAATAAATAAAATTCCTAATAAAAACCAAAAAAAAGTTAAATTATAATTTTTGTAGTTTAAAGAAGTGGGCAAAAGTTCATAAAGCGCAATATAAAACATAATACCTGCAATCAAATTAAATAAAGAACCAATAAGAACATTAGTTATATAAGGACCTAAAAATAAATAAGTTATAAGTGCACCGAAGGGTTCAGATATTCCAGATAACAAAGTATAAAAAAATGCTTTCTTTTTGCTTTTAGTAGAATAATAAATAGGAAGAGCAATACTAATTCCCTCAGGAATGTTATGAAAAGTAATGGCGACAACCAATTTAATTCCTAAATTAATATCACTGCTAGATGTAATAAAAGTAGCAATCCCTTCGGGAATATTATGGATAATGATTGCAAGCATAGAAAAAATGCCTACTTTGTATAAATTATTACTATTATAATTTTTAATAGGTAAAAATTTATCAATAATGACAGTAATAATTATACCAAAAACCATAAAAAACAAAGATAAAAAAATTCCAAAAATATTGTTAAATTTAGAGAGGAAGAACTGATATCCATGAGGAACTAAATCAACAATAGATAAAAAAAACATAACGCCACTAGCAAAAGCTAACGAAGAAGGAATAATTAAATTGTTTTCCTTATTTTTAATAAAAATAAGAAAAAAACCTATTAGTGTAGAAAACCCAGCAATAGACGATAAAATAAAAGGAATAAAGAAACTATACAAAATAATCACCACTATAAGTATATTTTTATTATTTCAGAATAATAAAAGAAAAAAAAGATAAAGAATGAACTGAACCCCAAAAGTTGGACAGTTTATAAATAGTTTCTAATTTGAGGATTGTAACCTGTAATTAACAGGTGACAGTCCTTTTAATTTTGTCTTAATTCTATCATAATTATAATAATAAATATAGTCATCTATTGCTTTTATTAAATCATCTAGTGTTTTATAATTATCTTCCTGATCATAAAACATTTCTGTTTTAAGTATTCCAAAAAAGTTTTCCATTAATCCATTATCCATACTATTTCCTTTTCTAGACATACTTTGTTTTATTCCTTTATTCTTTAATCTTTGTTGATATGATTGATGTTGATATTGCCATCCTTGATCAGAATGAAATATTAATCCCTCGAGATTTCTATTATTAAATGCTTTATTTAGCATATCATTTATTTGTTCTAGATTAGGAGATTTAGATATGTTATAAGAAATAACTTCTTGATTATAACCATCCAATATTGGAGATAGGTATGCTTTTTCACCTCTTAAATTAAATTCTGTTACATCTGTATACCATTTTTTATTTGGTTTATCTGCTTCAAATTCTCTGTTAATGTGATTATCAGCAATTCTACCAACTGTTCCTTTATATGATGAATATTTTCTTCTATTTCTTTTTAGCGGTTTTAATCCCAATTTTACCATCAAACGATAAACTTTCTTATGATTTACATTATACCCTTGATTCTTTAGTTCTAATGTTATTCTTCTATATCCGTATCTTTCTTTATGATAGAAAAATATTTCTTTAATTTTATCTATTATTTCTTTATTTTTATTATCTTTATCATTTTTACTTAAAGTATAATAAAATGTTGATTTACTTAATCCTGATATTTTTAGAAGAATCATTAATGAATATTTTAGCCGAAGTTCACTAACAACACTTACTTTTTCTTCTGTTGTTGATTCTTCCTTGCTTGAACAACGGCTCTCAATTTTTTTGAGTATTCAAGTTCTGCCTTTAAATATTCATTTTCTTTTTCTAATCTTTTAATCTTTTCATCCTTAGTTTCATTTTCTTTTTTCTTCGTTACTTTAGCCATAGTTGACCGTCCTCGCTTTCGTTCAACTATATTATAACCGTTTTCTTTATATTTTTTAATCCAATTTTGTAACATCCCATAACTTAATAGTCCTAAATCCAATGCCACAGCCCATACAGCTTCACCATTTATTAAAACTCTATTAATTGCTTCTAATTTTTCATCTTTAGTATGATTTTTGTTTTTTGTTGTTCTTAGAATATCTATTCCATGTATGTCTATTAGTGCTGTTAAATAATTAACAACACATTTTCTTACTTTATATTTACTTGATAAATTTCCTATAGACATTCCTTGCTTTTTATCATTATATAAATTAATTTTATCTTCATAAGTTAATTTGCTCATATAAAAACCTCGTTTCTATGTCCAAGAAACGGGGTTCATATCA
>JAZNOG010000083.1:0-4952 GCA_045580645.1 Bacilli bacterium | reverse complement strand
GATAATTATTTAAATAGAAGTGATAGTGTATATGTAGATATGAGAATGTTAAAAGATCCTGGTAATTATGAAGCAATTGGTGGTGATTCATATTTATCTGGATTTGTTAAAGGGTTTGAAGTTGTTCCATATCCTTTACTTGTAAATGTTAGTGGGCTTCCTGAAGAAGTAGGACAAACTTATACAGGAAAAACTTTATATACATATGTTAATGATAAATATATAGCAAATTATGAAGAATCTTTAGAAATTTTGGAATATTATTTTCCAAAAGATAAAAATATATTTTTAATGTGTGGTGGCGGTGGATACGCTGGAATGACTAAAAATATGTTAGTCGAATTAGGTTGGGATGAAAATAAAATTTATAATGTTGGAGGATACTGGTCTTATAATGGAAAAAATAATGTAGAAGTAAAAAGGGTAAACGATGATGGAACTATATCATATGATTTTTGGAAAGTAACATATCATGATATTGATTTTAATAATTTGCATGAGGTAGAAAGATGAAAACAAAAAATGTAGTAAGTGTTTTAATAATTTTATTTATTTCTATTTTGTTAGTAGGATGCACTAAAGAAGAAAAATTTTTACTAGAGGATAAATATTATACAAGCAAAGAATATATAAAAATGGAAAAAGAAGATTTGAACGATTTAATAGAAAAAAAAGAATCTTTTGCAGTGTTTGTTTACCAACCATTATGTGTAACCTCTTATGAATTTAATAAGATATTAACAGAGTTTTCTAGTATATATAATGTTTCATTATATCAAATAGCTTTTTCTGAAATAAAAGATACAGATCTTAATAATTATGTAAAACATTATCCATCTTTTGTTATATATAAAGAAGGGGAAGTAGTAGATTTTTTAGATGCGAGTAGTGATGGAGATACAGAAAATTATAAAAGTTTAGAATCGTTTACAAATTGGTTTAGTAATTATGTTTTAATAAAGAAAACTAATAATATTAATGAAACTGAAATAGAAGAAGAAATGCCTGTAAAAATAGATACTAAACTTTCAAATGTTAAATATGATAAAAATAAAATAAATATATATTTCTTTTGGGGAAATGGTTGTCCACATTGTGAAAAGGAACTAAAATTTTTTGAAAGTATCGAAACTGAATATGGGGATTACTTTAATTTACACACATTTGAAGTTTGGTATAATAAAGAAAATGAAAATTTACTTAGAAATTTTGCAAGTAAAATGAATGATGAAGTAAAGGGTGTTCCATATACAATAATTGGTAAAGAAACTATTGAAGGATTTAGTAGTAATCATGAAAAACGAATTTTAGAGGCGATAAAATCGCAATACAAAGATAGTTATGATGTGTATTTTGATAAAAAATAAGTTATAATAAAGTAAAGTAGGTGATAGTTTTATGGATATAGAAAAAATTAAGAGAGAATTGATTAAGCAGAAAGAGTCTAAATTTAAAGGTAATATATATCATTATTCACAAGTTAATTTTTCTTATAATTCAAACAAGATTGAAGGAAGTAGGTTAACGGAAGAACAAACGGAAGCAATTTTTGATACTTCTTCATTTATTCCAAAAAGTGAGTCTTTAATTAAACTAGATGATTTGATAGAATCTAAAAATCATTTTAAATTGTTTGATTACATGTTAGATAATGTAGATGAAATATTAACTAAAGATATGATAATTGAAATGAATAAGATTTTAAAGAGAAATACAAGTGATGAAGAAAATCCTAGATATAATGTAGGAGGTTTTAAGATTGTTCCAAATATGATTGGATTAGTTAATCCTGTTAATACAACTCTTCCAGAAGATGTGGAAAAAGAAATTGAAGATTTATTAAGTGAATATAATTCTAAAATTAATGTTACACTAGAAGATATAATAGATTTTCATTTTATATTTGAAAGAATACATCCTTTTGGAGATGGTAATGGACGTGTAGGTAGAATTATAATGTTTAAGGAATGTTTAAGAAATAATGTTATGCCTTTTATAGTTTTTAATAATGATAAAGCTTTTTATATGAGAGGTTTAAGAGAATATGAAAATGATAAATTGTTTTTAATTGATACTATTAGGCATGAACAAGATTTGTTTGAGCAAGTTTGTGAAAAATTATTAAATTTTGAAATATAATATATAGACATTTGCATATACCAATTTTAAAAGGCCTCATATCATAAAGTAGATAGGGGGATTTATAATATGTTTAACAGAAGTTGTTGTAGACAAACACCATTTATGAATAATATGCCAATGCAAGAAGGTATGATTGATATTAGTAATAATTCTGGAAATATTGATATTGATTTTGATCAAACTCAATATAATGAATTTAATCAAGTGGGAATGGGTATGACAAGTGCTCCAGTTATTGAACCAATGCGTGAAAGAGTAGTTAATAGAACAATTGAGCATGTTGTTCCACATGTTTGTCCAATAAGAACTAGAATAATAAATCATCATGTGTTTAAGCATACATATCAACCAAATTATACATGCTGTGAAGAAAATGTATGTGAACATGTTGAATGTGGTTCTTGTTGTAATTACTAAATGTTTTAAAGACTTCAAAAGAGGTCTTTTTCTTTTGAAATTTGTAATAATAAATAAAAAATATTGACATTTGTATAAACAATGTATATACTATTAGTGAATGGAGTTGATCATATGGAAGTGAGAATTCAAAAATGGGGAAATTCAGATGGTATAAGAATTCCTAGTAGTATTTTAAAGTCTTTAAATATAAAAACTAATGATATATTAAATATAGAGCAAGTAGATGATAGGATAGTTATTAGTATTCCTAAAAAAAGAAAGGTATCACTTGCTGATAAGTTTAGTGAATATAAAGGGAAAAATTTAGCTAAAGAATTTTCTTGGGATGAAAGTGTAGGAAGAGAATTATGGTAGAAAAATATGTTCCTGAACAAGGTGATGTTGTTTATTTAAATTTTAATCCAACAAAAGGACATGAACAATCAGGTTTTAGACCGGCTGTTGTAATTAGCAATAATGTTTTTAATGAAAATACTAAAATGGTTATGGTATGTCCCATTACCACTAATGATAAAGAATTTCCTACTCATTATCATTTAGAAGATACTAAAATTATATATGGTTCTGTTTTATGTGAACATATAAGAAGTATTGATTATGAAATTAGAAATTTAAAATTTGTTGAAAAATTAAGTGATAACGATTTTATAAGTATAATTACATTATTAAATGCTTGTATTGAGGAATAATTATATAAAAAATGTAGTAAAGACTTTAAAAGAGGTCTTTTTCTTTTGAATAAATATATTGTTTAAACTTTATATTTGTTTTATAATATATTTAGTAGAAAAGAAAGGAAAAAAATAAAATGAAAAAAATAGTTTTATCGATATTTGTTATATTATCACTGTTTATTTTAACAGGATGCACAGATAAAAATGTAGAAGGAAATCTTGAAGATTTAATGACAAAAGTGTATGAAACATTGGAGGAAGATGAAAGACCAATGATGCTTCAAAATACTGTTGTAACAGAAGAAAATATTGAATATTTTTTAGGAACAACTGATATTGAATATAAGGAAGCTTTAGCAAGTGAACCTGCAATAGGGTCAATTGCGCATTCTGTAGTTTTATTAAGAGCAAATGATAGTAATGATGTAGAAAATATTAAAACAAAAATATTAGAAAATGTTAATCCAAGAAAATGGGTTTGTGTTGGAGTTGAAAAGGAAGAAGTAATTGTAAAAAGTAAAGGTGATTTAATTATTTTAATAATTGCTGAAACAAATAGAGAAAAATTAGAACAAGGATTTGATAATTTATAAAATCTTCATAAATGAAGATTTTTTCTAAAGGAGAATTTATGTTATTTTCAAGTATTACTTTTATTTATTATTTTTTGCCATTATTATTTATTGCATATTTTATAACTTCAAAAAAATATAGAAATATAACTATATTATTTTTTAGTATGTTATTTTATTTTTTAGGAGAACCAAGAAATATAGTTATTTTGATATTGTCATGTATTGTTAATTATTTTTTAGGAAGAAAAATTGAGAAAGGTCAAAGGAAAAAAATATATTTAATTATTGGACTTATTTATAATTTGGGGCAACTTTTTATATTTAAATATACTTCTTTTTTTGTTGATAATATAAATAATATTTTTAACACAAATATTGATTATTTAAATTTAGTTATGCCTATAGGTATAAGTTTTTTCACTTTTCAAGCAATAAGTTATTTGGTAGATATTTATGATGAAAAACATAGAAGTGCTAAAAATGTTTTGGATTTTATGACTTATATTTCTTTATTTCCTCAACTAATTGCAGGTCCAATAGTGCGCTACCAAGATATCGAAAATGATTTATATAAGAAAGAAGTTGATTATAAAAAATTAAGTTTAGGTATTAAACGTTTTATTATAGGGTTATCAAAAAAAGTTTTAATTGCTAATGTTTTGGGTGAGGTTATTAAATCTTTAATAGAACAAACTGTTTTATCATCGTGGTTAAAACCAATTTTGTTTACACTTCAAATTTATTATGATTTTAGTGGATATTCTGATATGGCGATAGGACTTGGTCTTATGTTAGGATTTACATTTAAAGAAAATTTTAATTATCCACTTATTGCACCATCAATAACAGATTTTTGGAGAAGGTGGCATATATCTTTATCGAGTTTTTTTAGAGATTATGTTTATATAAAATTAGGTGGTAATAGAGTAAGTAAATTAAAATGGTTAAGAAATATTTTAATTGTTTGGGCACTTACTGGATTTTGGCATGGTGCATCTTGGAATTTTATTATTTGGGGATTATTTTTTGGAATAGTTTTAATAATAGAAAAATTATTTCTTAAAAAGTATTTAGATAAAACAAAAGTAATAAAGTATATTTATACATCTTTTATTATAATAATAAGTTTTCTTATTTTTAA
>JAZNOG010000082.1:0-6692 GCA_045580645.1 Bacilli bacterium | reverse complement strand
CCGGATTTCCATGCACTACTTTGAGTAAGTGAAGGATCCTGACTTAATGCTATAAAATATTTATCTATATTCATTTCGGTAATGGCTGTTGTACTACTCGTTAATGCTTTACTTTTTGTTAATGATTCATAGTCTGGGAATACAGTTATCATTTCTGGATTTCCTTTTTCTAAATTCCAGAAGTAATGCATATTACCGTTCGTTAAGATTATATATTTAGCTCTTAATTGATTAGCATATTTTCTAGCTTGTTCTTTGGCATCTAATGGATGAATTGATTCCTTCTTGGCTTCTACAACTACAAATGGTCTATCGTATTCATCTAACAACAAATAATCAACAAATCCATTCTTGGTTTTCTCAAAGTTATCTCCTAATGCATCTATGTCAGATTGTTGAAGCTTAACATTTGGTTCTAGTTGAATATTAGCTTTACCGTTTTCATTATCTAAAAATCTCCATCCTGCTTCTTCTAATAATTTATTAATCTTGATTCTTGCTAATGCTTCTTTATTCATAATCGACCTCCATTGAAAATTAAAGTAAATTCTCCTTTTTTAATTATAACACAAAAACTGTCAATTTCTGTGTAAATCTTGGAAAGTTTTACTATTTTTTGATAAAGACTTGCATTTTTTTTCTTTCTAAGTGATTAATACAACAGCTCGGAGGTGAATTATGACTAAAGCTCTGTTTTTCAGAAAATGTCCTAATGCTTCAGAATACAAAAAATTGAGTACTTGCTATCCTCATCTTGGTCAAGAACTCGAATACAAAATTACTTGGTTGATAAAATGTGATTTTGAACAGTATCAGGATTTCTGTAGTAACTTTTTAAAAGATGATCCTGTACTAAAAAAAATTAAAGATAAACTAACAATGGATGAGAATGATGTTGTATCTGTAGCTTTGTGTACATTTAATCATCGTGAAGGTTGGCTAGTTTATCCTGCCGGCTATGACTATGCAAGATATATTGCTAAATGGAATGGAGGTGATAAAAATGTTTAGACCACATACTCCTGAAGATATTTCGGACGAAGAATTTAAAAAATATGTAAGTCCACATTTTGACTTGGTTGAAGAATATATTAAAAAATTTATTATTCCTGACTATTGTGCTTTCTTTATTGCATCTGGATATAGATATTGTGCCGAGGAAGATTCATTGGAGCATTTCATTAACTCAGCTTTATGTTTTTTTAATGTGGATGCTAAGCGAATGAAAAGACTGACTCTAAAAAATAAAATTCTTGAAGTATTAAAAATTAAATTCGGATTAATTGTTGTTGATGAGAATCCCCTCCGGCTGATAGAGGATTCTCCTGAAAATTAGAAAAGGAGGGATGTATGTTTAGAACTGATTTTGATATTAGTGACGATGATTTTATCAAAGTAGTTGAGCCTCACAATAAAGCTATTGATGAATATTTGAGAGATAATGTTGTATATGAATTTGTAGCTTTCTATTTAGCCACAGGATACAAATTAAATGCTCTTTGGGAAAGTAGTTTATTAGCTCATTACAATGGAGCTTTAGAATCATTGTGTGGTGTTACTTTTAAAAACAGAAAAGAATTCGATAAAATCAAATCTATTTTAAAAAACAAATATAATTTAATTGTCATTAATGAAGAACCCTTACAGTTCTCCACAAAAAAAGAACCTAGCATTTAGCTAGGTTTTCTTATGGTATTAATATTTTTTGCCCTGCATGAATTAGATCTGGATTGGAGATGTTATTGGCTTTAGCTATTTCTGGATATCTACTGCCATTGCCATAGAATTTTTTAGCTATTCCCCATAAAGTATCCCCTCTTACTACTGTATAATAATTTCCAGGTGTAGTGTTAATTGGTGTTAATGCTGATTCTTTTACCCAACCTAATCCATTGTTGATATTGTATGGATGACTTCCTTTTTTATTAACTATATATATTTTTGCTCTTAAATTACTTCTGGTTTGTCCTGCTCCATTTCCATAACTATCTCTGTATAAAGTTCCAGTGAACATTACTTCATCTCCTACTTTATATTTTAAATTTTCTGATGGAATTGGTGTTGGGGTTGTTCCACCATATTGTGGTAATTCTTTTGTTCCCAATAAATATGGTTTAGGATCCACCCAACTCCCATTTACTTTTACACCATAGTGAAGATGTTCTCCGGTTGAAAATCCAGTGGTTCCTTTAGTTCCTATTACTGTTCCGGCTTCTACTATATCTCCTACTTTAACTTTTACACTTCCATATTTCATATGACAATATGTAGTATAAATGTTATTGCCATGATATAAAGTCACATAGTTCCCAGATGCCTGGCTTTCTGTATATCCTTTAACTGTATTTCTACATGCAGTTACTTTTCCTTTTGCAGTTGCAACTATTGATGTTCCAGATGTCATATCAATTCCATTATGATATCCTTCCACATACTTCCCAGTAACATTATTCCAGAATTTGCGATATCCAAAATCTGAACTAATCCATGATGAACTCAAGCCTTTGAATGGGCTTTTTTTTATATTATTTAATGTATAACCCATAATTATTCCTCCTCTACATAATCAAAGCCTTCGCAATCTTCTTCTATTGATATGGCTTCATCTTTTTCTATTACTTCTATTTCTTCTGACACGATTTCTTTATTTTCCATCGTTGCCACCTCCCTTTTCTGTTTTTATTTGTTCTAAAACTTCGAATACTTTTTTTGGTAATGGTAAGCCCATAGCTCCCCAATTTTCCAATATTGATATTCCTTCATTTGCAACAAAAAAGTAGATAACCAGGTTTCTTATTGCTCCTGTATTACCTACTACCTCATCCAGTAAAACTGATACTGCTACTATAATTAAGTAACCAACTTTTTTTATTATTCCTTTTAGTCCTATTAAACTATTTATTCTTTTGGTTGTTATAGCCTTACACAATCCTGTTATGTAATCTAAAACTATTAATATTAATAATGTTTTCAATGCTGTGTCTAATCCTCCTAAATAATAAATTACTGTTGTTAGAAATGTACTTGTAAAAAAATTAATTATATTTTTCATTCCTTCTATTCCTCCTTTTTTATCCTGTTCTTTTCCACACATAAACTGCTAGGTATGGCGGCATATTTGTATGTGATCCTCCTCCACCAGTTGAACCTGTTGTTCCTGATACTGAGTGAGTATGTGATGCTCCTCCGGATCCAGTTGTTCCTGATACTGAGTGAGTGTGGCTGTTTGATTGATACCCTGTTGTTCCTGATACTGTATGTGTATGAGCACCAGCAGAATTAACTATTCCTGAAGCTGTAGAAGTACCACCTGATCCGAATCTCCATCCAGTAGATCCTTTATCTAATACTGCTCCATATCCTTTTAATGTATGGGTATGGCTTCCTGCTGATGAAGTCGTTCCACTCCAGTCATGTTTATGTCCTGTACTAACTCCACCAGATGTTGCACTAAAGCTATGAGTATGACTTGCTGTTGTAGCTCCTGATGTGGCACTAAAACTATGAGTATGACCAGGTATTTGACTTGAAGTAAGTGTTACTGAAGCTGAACCACCTGTACTTCCTGCTGAATATGAACTTCCTGCACAAAGTAAAAATCTATCCTGTATTCTTTCCCATGTACCACCAAATAAGTTTTTAGGATCCGTACTCGATGTGGACATATAAATACTTCCTACCGGATAGATTTTGCTAAAATCTATAGCTCCTATTTTTTCTCCATTTACTTCTAGTGATTCATTATTTACTGGAAAGCAATTTACACCAACAGATAATTTTTTTGTATCTACAAATAAAATGAATTTACCTCTCGGTAAGGTAACATTGTATGTTGTGGTACCAAATTTATCTGTAAGAATTATTTTATAATTCCATGCTGATTCTTTATCATTAGTTAAAGTTTTTTGAACATTATCAGTTAATGTTTCTAATGCTGAATATGATGTATCACTACTTTTTTTATACTGATACTGAATAGTGACGGTGTTTTTAGAATTTACACTTGAATATGAAGCATCGACTTTTAAATATGTTTCATCTTCATAATTATTTTTCCTTTTTAAACTTATTATTGCTGTCGGTAAGCTCCAAGCTAAAAATGTTACTGTTTTAGTAGCTGAGGTTGTATTCCCTCTACTATCTGTCACTTTTACTGATATAGTTAAATTTTTTGATGAATTTATTACACCATAATCAATATTTCCTGCTGATGTTAATGTCTTAGTCACACCATTTATCGTGGCTTCATATTTTGTAATACTGGCTCCTTTATTTCCTGTTGCCGATGATAGTGTTACTAATAAATTAGATAAGCCTTGAACGAGTTGTTGGTCATTTCCAGTAACTGCTGTTGTTGTACCATTGCTATCTTTATATGTGATATTAGAAGATGTAAATGTTGGATTAGCATTTGTTATGCTTCCGGTAGCTGTTTTTGAACTTGTACCAACTGATGTGGAGCCACTGTAAGTTGTTAAGCCAAAAGAAAAAGTACCACTATTTACGGTACTCATCAAAGAATATATTGTATTCAATTCAGATGTTGTAAAACTAACACTTGCTCCATTGGTTATGCCACTAACAGTTTTTATAGTTGTGCTACCATATTTAATAACTAATGTATCAGAAAAATCACTCGAATATTTTGTAATAGGAACAGTTATTGCATTTCCTATTGTAAAATTAGATATGCTTCCTAAAACACTACCGGCTGGATCTACTGTCAAATTATATGTTGGAGATGTATCTCTAACTGTCCAACCAGCTTGAGCATATCCTCCGGTGTCTACTAAAACTGCATAGAACGAAGTTGTTCCGGATGTTTTTCCACTTACTGTATACCATCCAGTTGTTCCTGAATAAGTCCATCCGGTTTCATTAGAATTATATGTTTTTACTTGAATTGTTGCTATGTTAGAACCATTAAGGTATATTGGCATTTTTAATGCATTGTAATACCATCCTGAACTGCTAATCCAAACTGTATATTTAAATCTATATAGCATATCAGATCCAGATCTTTTATGTTCGTATTCCATAGTCCAATATGATTTTGGACTACTGCACCAGCTTCTTGAACTATATAAAGTTTCCATAAATCCCTCCTATGTTAACGGCACAATTCCTATGCCATTATATTCTGTGGTTTCTATACCTATCCATCTTGCTAATCCACATAAAGTTATTTCTTCCTCTATTACGGATTTTTTCATATGAAACTCATCACCGTTCATCCAAAACACTTTATTATCATTACTATCGTAACCAGCAAACTCTTCTGGGTTTATTACTACTCGGCTTCCATCTTTTCCATATACAACAATTCCATTCTCATCGAAAGTTCCTATCAATGTATTAGCTATATCATATATTTCTATTTTTCCGGCTTCATTAAGTTTTGATCCAACTTTTAATGTTCCACCTTTTACTATATCTGCTGTCATATTTATACAATTTATATATTGCATATCTAATGTTCCATCTATTAGCCAAGCTGAATTAAATTGTCCATTGATTCCAGTATTGGAGAAGCCAATTCCAGCTGAGTTTATCATTATTACATTTGTAGCCATTTCTTTTGGTAATGTATCTACTATTAAAATTCGATTACCTTCATAAACAACATAACTATCTCCTAATGTTCCCCATATTTTTGAAGTGGCTTCATTTAATTCTTTCTGTAATGTAACTTTAACTATTTCACTAGCATTGTTAACTGTTTCTTCGGTTTGATTTCCTATATTATTTATTAGATCTTTTAATTTAGATCTAAAATTTCCAAATTCTATTTCTATATACTTATCTCTAATGCAATCATATTTCAAAGAAATTACATTTGTATTTAAAGTAAGTCCTAATCGTTCATGATTAACTACAATTGTATCTCCTAAATCAACTATTCCATCAATGTGAGCTTTTACTTTGTAATTACATTTTAAATATTGGTTTTCCATTAAATAATCATTTGCTTTATTTCTTAAATCTGTAATTAATACTGCTTTATACTCTTCTTCGTTCAGATTACCATTTTCATCTTTGTATGGTTCCTGGTCTATTTCCTGATCAAATTTAACGACTTTAGTATATGGCACTCCATAATTAATTGACGATTCCAAATAAACTTCTGGCAATGTTATTCCATCATATCCTACAGGCAACAATTTAGTAACAACTTCATCCCATTGTTCCTGAGCTTCTATGTCTGTAGAATTTTTTCCATATTTAATTACTACTCCTCTGTCTAACCCTATTTTTTCTCTTATTCCTATTGTCCAATTATCTCTATATAAATGTCCTCCCCATTTATCAATTAGAATTGCTATTGCTTCTTCTAGGCTTTTTCTCACAATTCGTGTTGAATTTATTTTTGAAATATCAGATATTGTTATGAATGGGGTTTCTGTGTCACATGTTCTGTTAAGGTGATCTAAGGCATCATTACAATTTTTACTATCAACATATGAATTTTCTATTACATACTTAGAACTATCTTTCCACAAGTGATTTCCTTTAACAGTTATTTTATTATTTCTTTTTCTAGGATTTGTTAATCTAAATCCCTGTTCTCCCCATCTTGTATTAGCTCTTACTATCATTCCTTCTTGTAAGTAATCTATGTCATCTATTGTAGATTCTAATGTTATATAATATTCTCCATTATCTTCAATAAAAACTTCTGCTTTACTTGGATG
>JAZNOG010000081.1:0-21170 GCA_045580645.1 Bacilli bacterium | reverse complement strand
TTAAAAAGAAAATTAAAAAATATCTTTAGGATTGTATTAGAGTAAAGCAAATATTTACTTAATAATTTGAAAGTTATTCCATATAAAATTCCAAAAATGAAACAAAAAATAAAAGATAATATTTGTTCATTTAATATCATTTGAATAATTTATCCAATATATTTCCTTGTTTAGATTGTTTTTTTAAATTTTCCATATAACAAAAACTTATTATCAAACCTTTAATAGAAACAATTCCATCTTTTGTATCTAATTTTAATAATTCTAAATTTTCACCCTTTATTGCTAAATAACCCATATTTGTTTCAAGTAAGAACTCTTCATCATCAAAACTATCAATTTTAATTACACCCGTTATATAAATACTTTTTCTTTCATTAATATTAATTCCATGATTATAACTAATATTTTCTATCATTTTATCCATATATTTTCCTCCACTAAAATATATGAAAAAAATAAAAAAAAAATACATAAAAATGTATTTTTTAAACTAAATTATTCTGCAGTTTTATATGCTTCTAAAATAGTTTCTTCAAACATTGTACGTGTTTCTGGATTAATTGGATGAGCTATATCACGATATCCACCAGTAGCAGTTTTTCTACTTGGCATAGCTATAAATAAACCATTATCTCCTTCAATTATACGAATATCATGAATTGCAAAACAATCTTCTAATAATACAGATGCAATTCCTTTCATACGTGATCCTTCTTTTTCAATTTTACGCACATTTACTGATGTGATTTTCATCTATTGTCCTCCTTTTAAAAAGCAAACTGCTTCTAAAATAATTGTATATTAACTAATAAAAAAAATCAATATCATTTTACACATTTTATATCAATAATTCTAGATTGCCAATTAAAACATCAGCATAAGAAAAAGATTTGGTAATAGGAACATTGTCAAGTTCAATAATAAAAATTGATTTATATATATTTATAATTTTTCCAGAAAATTCTTCAATTTGATTTCTGCTTCCATTGAATCTAAAATTTATAGTTTTATTTTGATTTTCACTAATAAAACCCTTAATTTTTTCTATACTCATCTTGGATACCCCACATACATTGTTCCATTTGTTCTTATACCACCAACACCATCTTTGCCATATTTAGTTTTACCTAAAATAGTAAGTAAATCAATTGGTTCATTTTTATTCGATAAACTAATACTTGAAGCAATAATTGCAGGATCTAAAGCATGAATATTAATTCTCTTTGGACTAGAAGCAAAATTAGAACCAGCCCTTATAAGTTCCTCATAATTCGATTGACAAGCACCGGAAATAATAACAAGTTTTTCATGATCTTTCTCATATTTGCGAGCAGCAATAACCGCCTTAACAAAATTAGAACTATTTTTATAATTATTCATATCCGTATAATCAGTATTAGATTTGTCATAAAAAGCATCATGTCCAGTTATAACAAGTATATCAGGTCTTATATCAATTAAATACTTTTCTAATTCTTTTGATAAATTATTTTCTCTTAGAAGAACACCATACGATAAAATACCCATTTTCTTATAAAAATTCATACATCTATCAAGATAATCCTTATCAGCATCAATATGCAAAATTTTACCAGGGAGATAAAAATATTCATCCCTATCAAGATTTTTAAAATTAGACATTCTATCTAATAACTCATTATCTCCCTGCATAAAATCATTATCACAACCCTCACATAAAACTAAATCTTCAACAGGAGAATCCGCAACTAAACGAATATTTAACCCCTTTAAAATAACTTCTGAACCATCAATACTAATTATTTTAAAAACCATATCATTATTATGAGACTTTCTTGTAACCAAATCCCCTAAATTAAAAAGCATATAATCAACTCCACTCAATTATATGCTTAAAATAAATTTTCTATCACAAATTACTTTTAATCAATTCAATTACTTTTCTTACTTCTTCTTTAGATTCATCTAAAAATTCTATTCTAAAATTAGTAATTCCTATTTCCTTAAATTTCTTTATTTGATCTATTAAATCAGTTTTATAACAATTTAATATAGAAGTGCCATGGGTAATTGGATTATTAATTAATCTATAAAATTTATTATTTCTATCCTTTAAATAATATTTTTTATTATTCTTACAAACACTGCAAATTTTTTCATTGTTTACAATCATATTAAGTGGACAATATTTCATTATCATAAGTTCAATATGACCATATATAAATGCTTCCACATTATAATTATTAAGACACATATTTTTCATATCTTCTAAATCACATTCAACAGAAATACAAACACTTTTAGCATAACGACTTACATAGTCCAAAGAATATCTATTAGTAATATTTAAAAAATAATCAGAAAAATTGTTTTTATACATATCTAAACTTGCATAATCTGTGACAAGTAAATTCTTATAATCATATTTATGCCTTATATTATCTCTAGGAACTTTAAAAATTAAATCTTCATTCATCAAATCTTCAGATGAAACAATTATATTAGAAATTCCTAAACGTTTGCATTCCTCTAATTGTTCTTTAGTCCTAACCAAAACATTCAAATTATTTGTTTTGTTATATTTTTTAGAAGAAAAATTAAAATCTTTTTCAACATATAATACCTTTCTATCTTCACGTTTTTTTTGCAAAACTTCTAAAGCCATTCTACGTATTTCATTTAAAGAAAAGACTCTAACAAAAACAACTTTATCCATTAAAATATTAATATTTTTTACTACAAAAGGAGTATTGCCACTTTTATTTAAAATTTCTTCAATTCTTTCCTTACTAATCGGACTATTTATAGCTTCCGATACTATATCACCATAAACAACAATCTCATTAGATCCATCAAAAACCTTAAGTTTTAGTTTTGAATTTTTATAAACTTCAATTTCCATATCAATGCTTATTTTTTTAACAATATCATTTTCTAAAATCATAACAGGACTAGTGAGCATTACTTCATCAATTTCCTTTAAGCCAATATTATTATCTAAATAAACTTTAGAACCTTTTAAACCTTTATTTATAAAGTTAAAATTATTATCATACATATAATTTATAGTAAAACCTAAACCACTATTTTTAAAACGAATTCCCTCAAATTGAGACAAATCATGTTCTAATAAAATTTCAATTTTTTTATCATTAACACTTAAAACTTTTCCAACAGAAACTCCAATATGATTAGGAAAAGAAAAATTCATTATCTTAGAATCATTAAATAAATAACTACTGGTCCATTCTCTATTAAATATAGCCTTTAATAAAAACAAATCTTTTTCATCCACCTTTAAAGGTTTTCCCTCTTCATATTGCATCATTAATGTTTTATATACTTTAGTAACAATAGCAACATATAATGGTGATTTCATTCTACCTTCTATTTTAAAACACTTAATATTACTATCCATAAGTTGTTTAAAATTAGAAATAGAACATATATCCTTTGGACTTAAAATATAATCTCCAGAACTAAAAACTTGTTTATCATCTTCATACAATTTGTAAGGAAGACGACACATCCCAGCGCATTCTCCTCTATTACCACTTCTATTTAAAATACAAGAAGAAAATAAACATTGTCCACTATAAGAAACACATAAAGCACCATGAATAAAAACTTCTTTTTCAAGATCAGTTTCTATGCTATTAACATAATCCAAAGAAAGTTCTCTAGCAAAAACTACTCTTTTTATTCCCAAATCTTTTAAAAAATTTAAATTTTCTTTAGAATGATTATGCATTTGAGTTGAAGCATGTATTTCCAAATTAGGAAAAGTTTTGTGAACCAAATTTATCATCCCAACATCTTGCATAATAACTGCATCAACACCAATTTTATGCAAATCCCTTATATAACTAATAAAATCTTCTACTTCTTTATCATAAATTAAAGTATTAATCGTAATATAAATTTTTACATCATATAAATGACAAAGTTTAGTAGCTTTCTCTATTTCTTTTATTGTAAAATTATCCGCAAACGCCCTAGCGCCAAATTTCTTTCCACCTAAATAAACAGCATCCGCACCATTATTTATCGCCGCTATAAGCGATTTAAAATTGCCAACAGGCACTAATAATTCATGTTTCATACTTAAAACTCCATTTCAAATCACCTAGAACTAAGTTCATTTGCAATATTACAAAATATTTCTAAAGAAAGTTGTTCAGCTCTAACATTTAAATCATAATTATATTTTTTTAAAACATTTTCTATCTTTAACAAATCATATTCCTTCAAATTATTTCTTAATGTTTTTCTTTTAAATCTAAAACTATCCCTAACTAATTTAAAAAATAAATTTTCATCAAGCACATTTACTTTATTTTTTTTACTAATTAAAGAAATAATCATGCTATCAACATTAGGTTTAGGAAAAAAACAATTCCTACTAACAACAAATTCTTTTTTAATATCATAAAAATAACTTAAAAAGACAGTTAAAGAACCATAATCTCTTGACCCTTCCCTAGCGCCAATTCTATCTCCCATTTCCTTTTGAACCATAAAAGTCATAGACTTAACATTTAATTTTAAATCAACTAATTTTTCAATTATTAAAGTAGTAATATAATAAGGTAAATTTCCTACAACATATAAATTATCATAATCATATTTTTTCAAATCATTTAAAATATCAGCTTTTAAAAAATCAATAAAAATTATTTCAAAATTATTATAATCCTTCAAATTTTTATATAAATAATCTTTTACATCTAAATCTATTTCATAACCTAAAACATTATCAAAATTCTTACACAATTCACTAGTTAACTTTCCATCACCGCAACCTATTTCTATAACTAAAGAATTAGGTTCAATATCAATAGTATTAACTATTTTATAAACAATATTTCTATCAACCAAAAAATTTTGACCATACTTCTTCTTAAAATTACTAAACATAATTATCACTTCCTAGCCAAATAAATTATTTCTTAAAATAATTATAGGAAACATATTTTTTAAAGTCAATAAAAATTATTTAACAAAAAAAGATGAGAATTATTTTTCATCTTTATCTTTTTTTTCTTTTGTTTTTTCCACTACCTTTTTCTTTTTATCAAATATTGTAGATAACATAAGAAGAACGTTAGATCCTGCTAGAGTATAAAGCATCATTTGAATAATAGATAAATTATCTGCAAGATATGCAGGATTATAATTAATAGCGTATTTATGATATAACATCATATGAGTATCAAATTTTGCACGCAAACCAATTACTATAATAGTGGCAAACACTAAAACTGATATTACATTATAAATCAAATTATTTCTAATAACATTTGATTTAATAAATAAATTAACGATAAATACAACTAAAACTATAACAAAAGGAATAAATATAGGAATTGCCTCCATTATATTTTTATCTAATCTCTTATACGTCATTATAATTCCATAAAATATTAAAGCAAATGATGCAAGTAATAATAAATATTTTAAAAATCCTAATAATCTAGAAAATACAACTTTCATTAGTTAGCACCTCCAAATTCATCAACATACCATTCTGAAATATCCAAAACAGTATTAACAAGTTCATTATAATTACTAATAGTCATATTTATAGTTTGATTTAAATCATTATATATTGTAGATCTTGATACACTAGTAGTATAAGAATAAGAACTATTTCCTAAAGTCTTATTAAATAAGAAATCAGAATAAACAAAAATTCTTTCTTTTTTAAATTCAACATCATCCTTCATATATTCAAATGAATCTCCATAACCGTAACCTTCTGCAGATGTTTCTATATAATATGGTATAAAAAATAAACATTTATTATTAATTGTATTATACATTTCTTTATTAGCTTGGTATATATCTTGAGTTACAATCATATTTTTTTGACCTAATTGATAAAAATAACTAGCTTCTAGATCTTTTATACATGAATCAAAACCACTTTTTATTCCACTTGCAGCAGAAACAAATTGTGAATTAGTAGAGCCATTCAAATCAACAGAATTAATATTTTTCTTAATTTTTTCTATTGTTTCAGTAAAATCACTATAACTTTCCTCTGATAATAATATTCTTTGTTGACTAACACTTATTTCTCTATAATGATATAAATTTATTAATAATAAATAAGATGCAAATAAAAAACATACACCCAAAACACAATACCCCAATAATTCTAAAAACTCTTTTAAAATTTCTTTCATATATCCTCCTTAATCAGTAACATTTATTTTAAATTCTAAACTACCAGAAACATTATTATCAACCCACATTCTAATTTCATATATATCTACTTGATTAGAAAAAATAGAATATGATGCTAAGACATTTTTTTCTTTTGATGAAAGTTTTCCCTTAAATAATAATTCAGAATTTTTTATTAAAGCATAATTTATATTATTTTTATTAATACTATCTTCATTATTATGATTAATATCTTCTAAAACAATCTCATAAAATAATTTTTTATCACTATTATTATGAATTGAAAAATTATAAACATAAGAATTATCATAAGTATCATAATGTGAAAAATCCTTTATTTTATCCCCAAAACTAGTATTTGAATGAACTACAAATAAATTATGTGAAACATGATAAGTATTATTAACTATAATTATACCGTTTCTATAAAGTAAAAATAATAATGAAAACAAAAGTAATAATATTGCAAATATAACAAATAAAATATTTCTTTTTTTGTTATTCTTTTTTTCTGAAACAATAATGTCATTCTCATGTATTTCATCAACAAATTTTTCATTTTCTAAAGGTTCTTTACTAATCACTTTCAATCACCTTCCTTAAATTTTCTCTTGCTTCTAATGACTTTTTTGTTTCTTTAATTTTGTTTTTTGTTTTTCCATAAGATAATCTAATAACTTTTAAAATATCATATATAACTATACCTAAACACGGAAGCACTATTGCAACAATCCAACCAGTTCTAGTTACTAAAAATTGTTGAAGATAACCAACTTTAGGAAGTCTAAAAATAACTCTTCCTATAACATTATTTGCAGGCACTAAAGTAGAATCCTCTGTTGCATTATGATCACCTTTAGTTCTATAAAAATATTCGCCATTCAAAATGCTAACATCAGTAATACGATGTGTAATAGTAATAGAAGAACCGCTAGAAACAAAAGTAATAATATCTCCTTTATTATAAATATCATTTGTATTTTTATGAGTAATAACTATATCACCTGCATCAATAGTAGGAACCATACTAGTAGTTAAAATAGTATAAAAATTTGTTTTAACTTCACCAAGTCTATTATTGCCCGCTAAAAACTTAACCCTTAATATATAAATAACTATAATAGCAATAATTATCATTAACAACACAAAAATAGCAGAAGATATAATCTTACTTATTCTATTAAACGCTTTTTTCATATTCAACCTCTTTCTATTCTTCATAAGTTGCAATAGCAACCTTACATTTAAATACTAAAGATTTATTAGTAACCTCATACTTATCAGAAAGCCACAACCTAAGTCTATAATTATTTATAGTATTTTTCTTAACATTTTCAGTAATTAAAACTTTACCATTTTTATATTTTATACTTTTATCCAAATCCGAAAAATTATTGACTATTTTTTCATTTATAGATATATCCTTACCGTTTTTAGTTAAATATACTCTTATATATTTATCATCAAGTGTATTATTATTTAATGGAATTAATGACACCTCATAATTCAAATTTTTATTTTTAACTTTTTTACTAAATCCAACAGATACAGAAAAATCAAAATATTGTTTATCGCCACTATAATTTTTTCCTATTTGATCACTAATAGGATAAGCATTTAATATTTCAATGTAATTTGAACCTTCATTAAAAGAAAACAAAACTGAACCAGTATCAATAACATTATCATGCGAACCGGAATGATGATGACCAAACATTGCAAAAGAAATACTAGATATTAAAAATATCAAACAAATAATAAAAATTAATAAAAATATTAAAAACCTCTTTTTTTCTTTATCATCCTGCTCGATAATTTCTTCCGCAACAGCATCAGCTATAAATCGTTCATCGATAGTCAATTCGCCCTTTAATTCTTTTTTCATATCACACCTCGCACTAGTATTATATCTATATATATGATACCACAATAAATGATTTTTTAAAAGTATTTATTTAAAAGAAAAAAAAACAATGTAAATTTACATTGTTTTTAAAGTATTATTAAGCTACATTGATTCTTTGAGCAGCAACAACTCTAATTTTGAATCTGAATGTTTCAGCTTGAGAAGCAAGAGTTTGTGTCCAAGTTCCACCAGCAGTAGCACAAGCAGCAGCAGTAGTATGTTCAGCAATTGAACAAGTACCAGCATTAGCTCCTGGAACAACTAAATTATATTGATCACTAACCCAAGCTCTAATTGTATAAGTTACAGTTCCTTTAGTTGTAAAGTATCCTGTATCAAATACATATCCATCAGCACCTGTTAATGTATTAGTAGTAGCTGCAACAGTGTTCATTGAAGCTCCAGAAGTAGCGCTTCCCATTGGATATGAAACTGTTCCATCATTTTTCATAATTTGAAGTTTTATCATATCATCAGTTAAAGTTCCTTGTTCTTCAATATCAACAAATTGTAAAGCATAATCGATAGTCATATCACCTTCGTATTCAGCTCCAACTGTAAATGTAACAGCGTCATTTTCTAATCCTTTATCATCAGTTTTTGGATATTCATTAGTTAAACTAATAACATTTGGACCAGTCCAAACACCACCAGCAGCTTCACATTCTTGATAAGTATCATTTCCTTCAACAGAACAAGAACCTTCTCCATTGAAATCCAATGTAACAGAACCTGTTTGGATAACGTTTTCACGAGTTCCAGTAGCACTAAATGAATACATTGCGAATGAAACACCAACTACTGCAATAATTAGAACTAAAACTCCTATTATTGATAAAATTAATGTCTTTTTGTTTTCCATAAAGATCTCCTTTCATAATATTTAAATAAATTTTTTGTTTTTATTTTTAATTTTAAGCACCAGGTGTAAATTCAGTAGCGCCTATTGCGTTAACACGACTATCAACATTTACAAGAATTTTATAGTCAAAGCGTTTAGCTGATAACTTATCAGTATTTACATTGCTATCAACCCAAATTCTAAGTCTGAAATCTCTAGTATTTGTTCCACCAGTAGTAGCAGTATACTCATCAGTGAAATCATCTAAAACTAAAGAACCAGCTCTTAATGTTGATCCAGTTAAAGAACTAACTAATACTGGATCTACTACAGCAACATAATTACCTTCAGCATTTTTTTCTTCTAAGTAGATTTTAACTTCCCCAGCAGTTAAAGCTCCAACTGTTTCAGTTTCAGTTATAGCAACAGGTGTTACGTTAACTTCATATCCTACATTAACTGCAGCATTAGCAGTAGAAGTAACTGAAAAATCAAAATATTCTCTACTTCCAGTTAATGTTTTGATTGCAGTAGAATCACCCATTGGTAATGCGTTTTCTAACAAAATACCATTAGTTGCTTCTGTAAAACTCATAGTTATTGTTCCTGTTGTAATTGTGTTTGTTCCGCCTGTTCTATCATAATTTAAAGCAGCGAATGAAATACCAACCACAGCAACAATCAAGATAGCTACACCTAAAACTGATAACAATACTTTTTTTGAACTATTTTGTTCCATCATTTTTTTATCCTCCTTTACTATAACCATAATACCTAAAAATAAAATCAAAATCAAGTCTTTTTTGCGTAAAAAAAAATTTTTTACAAAAAAACGACAAATAATTGATTTTGTCGTTAATATCCATACCTCACTATATCAAATAAAGCTTTGTTTACAGTTCTACTTGGAGCCTTTGCTCTCTGTGAAGTTTTAAGTAAATCAATAATACCAGGTGAAACCCCTCTATCTAAAACAATGGCATACATACCATCCGGATCATATGCATCGACATTTATTCTTATAATAGAGCCACATGGCAAAATCTGTGAAGCTGCAACTATTCTAACTGTTCCATATTCTTTATCATCATAATAAATATTACCATTTCTTGCATCTTGCCCATTACAACCTAAATGACCTCCACACAAAGGACAATCAGGCCCATAATGAGTAAGTTTCCCATAAAAGCTAGTAGGAAAATATTTTGCATTACTAACAGCTTCAGCCATAGTATCATATAAAATTGGATCAAGAACTTTTTTATCTAAAACTTTATAACTATCAATAAGTTCTTTATCATCAATACTCTTTTCTAAATTAACATTTTCTACTTTCAAATAATCTTCTTTAGAAGAAAAAATAACACTTATAGAAATACCAAGTAATAAGCATAATAAACCAGAACCATATATTGTAATTAATAATCCCTTAGAAAATCTAAATTTTTTCAAATAAAGCACCTCACTTTACCATATAAATAAATATTATCAAAATTATATATCTAAGTCAAATAACCTAACTACATTTTCTGTTGTAATCCTCTCAACTTCAGAAACAGAAACATTTTTAATATCAGCTAAAAATTCTGCAACTATTCTAACATTTTTAGGTTCATTGACCTCCCCTCTTCTAGGAGATAAATAAGGAGAATCTGTTTCAAAAACTATATCATCTAAAGAAATATTATTAATAACATCCTTTAAAGAACTATTTTTAAAAGTTAAAATGCCGCCTATACCAAGCTTATACCCTAAAGAAATAAACTTTTTCGCCATTTCATAGCTACCAGAAAAACAATGAATAATTCCTTTAACATTATACTTTTTCAATATTTCATAAGTTTCCATAATAGCGTCCCTTGTATGAATTATAACAGGTATTTTTAATTTTTCAGCAAAAGACATTTGCTTTTCAAAAAGTTCAATTTGTAACAATCTATTTTCCTTACCATAATGATAATCAAGCCCTATTTCTCCAATTGCAACAACCTTAGAAGTTTCTTGTATCAACTTTTCTAACTCATTTATATCTTTATCACATATATAATTTGCAAATTCAGGATGAAAACCAACACTAGCATAAACATTTTCATATTTTAAAGCTATATCAATATTTTCAAAATTACTTTTTTTATCACAACCTCCTAAAATAATATAATTAACTCCCTCTTTTTTCGCATTTTGTATAACCTTTTTTATATCATCTTCTTTAGATAAATGAGCATGTGTATCAATTAACATATAAATAACCTCCTACATAATTATATAACAAAATAAAAAGATACACTAGGTATCAATCTAACATCTTAAATCTTATAAAATAAAATAGAAGTATTAATAGATAAAAAATATCAATTATTTTAGGACCTGAAATTAATAATTCTATTATAAATACTACAAAAATAACAACCAGAACTTCTTTAATTTTCCATTCAGAAAACATATCAATTCTCCTTTTATTTTTATTAGCACTACCATTTAAGTATAATTTATTTTTCAAAAAAAGATATAAAAAAAAGATATAAATCTTAAAATTTACATCTTTTTTTACACTATTTAGTATCAATTCTCTTAAATATAACCTCTGCTGATTTTACTTTATAATCATTTGAAAGATTTATACTTTCAAATGATCCTTCTGAAACACCTAATTGTTCTAACATTTTTGAAGCTATTGTAGGTATAAATGGTTGAAGAAGTATTGCACAAACCCTAATAGAATCAAGTAAATTATATATAATCGTTTCAAGTCTATCACCATTTTCCTCATCTTTTGCTAAAATCCAAGGAGTGGTTTCATCTATATATTTATTAGATTTTCTAAGTAAATTGAAAATTTCCTCAAGAGCAAGACCCACTTCTAAATTGTCCATTTTTTCATCATATTTGTTAAGTAATTCTTCTTTCGTTCTAATTAAATCATTATCAATTTCTAAAGAAACATTTTTATTTTTAACATAACCATCAAAATATTTATTAGCCATTGCAATAGTTCTATTTACTAAATTACCTAAAACATTAGCCAAATCAGAATTAATCCTATTTATAAGTGCTTCTTCTGAAAAATTACCATCACTTCCGAAAGGAACTTCTCTTAAAGCAAAATATCTAACAGCATCCACACCATATTCATTAATATATTCTCTTGGATCTTTATAATTTCCTAAACTCTTAGAAATTTTACCACCATCAATTATTAACCAACCATGTCCAAATACCTTTTTTGGTAAAGGTAAATCAAGTGCCATAAGCATAATAGGCCATATAATAGTATGAAATCTAACAATTTCCTTACCTACTATATGCAAATCACAAGGCCAATATTTTTTAAACAAATTATCATTATCGGATAAATAACCAAGCGACGTAATATAATTGCTTAACGCATCAATCCAAACATAAACAACATGTTTTTCATCAAAACTAACAGGTATTCCCCAATCAAAAGAAGTTCTAGAAACACAAAGATCTTGAAGACCTGGTTTAATAAAGTTATTTATCATTTCATTTTTTCTAGAAAGCGGCGCAATAAACTCAGGATTTTCTTCTAAATGTTTTTCTAATCTATCTTGATATTTAGATAACTTAAAGAAATAAGCCTCTTCCTCAACCTCATGAACATCCCTACCACAATCTGGACACTTGCCATCTATTAATTGTGTCTCAGTCCAAAAAGACTCACAAGGAGTGCAATAAAGACCTTTATAAGAACCTTTATATATATCGCCTTGTTCATATAATTTCTTAAATATTTTTTGCACGATTAAAACATGTTCCTCATCTGTTGTTCTAATAAACTTATCATAAGTTATTCCTAAACTACTCCATAAATCTTTAGCATTTTCAACAATTTTATCAACATATTCCTTTGGAGAAACTCCTGCTATTTCTGCTTTTTTCTCTATCTTTTGACCATGTTCATCTGTTCCGGTTTGAAAAAAAACATCATAACCTTTTAATCTTTTATATCTTGCTAATGTATCAGCAATAATAGTAGTATAACAATGTCCAATATGAAAATAATCAGAAGGATAATATATTGGAGTTGTAATATAAAATTTTTTATTCATAAAATTCACCCTCTCATAAACAAAAAGAAATATCTCAAAAAAGAAATATTTCCGTATAAATCAAAAATACTAATTATACTTTTAACTAACCCGGAAAACTTCTTAACTAATTTAAGTTATTCCAAAATATGTCAAAAGTATACCACAGTTTTTACTATTCTTCAATATATTTACCTAAAAATTTTGCCGCTATTGAAGCAGTTTTTTCCTCAAACTCCTCTATTTTTCTATCTCTAAGTAAAATAATTACCGCACCTATTGCATCTCCACCCACAATAATAGGAGAAATAACATAACTACAATATTCAACTTGCTCATTTATTAAATTCAATTCTTTAAATTCTCTTTGAGAAACAGTAAGTCTTGATTGAATAATTTTATCAATAGAAGAAGAAATATTTTTATTTAAATACTGTTTTTTTAAATCCCCTGCTACCGCCACTATTTTATCCCTTGAAGTAATCATAATATTATCATTTAAAGCCGTATATATAGAATCAACATAATTTTTATAGAAACTTTCCAAGTTTGTAAACGGAGAATACTTCTTAAGAACAATATTATCACTTTCTAAAAATATTTCCAAAGATTCGCCATCCTTAATTCTTAAAGTTTTTCTTATTTCTTTTGGAATAACAACTCTACCTAAATCATCAATTCTTCTTACAACACCAGTAGTTTTCATATCTTTCTCTCCTTCGCCTATAATTATTTTCCCTACAAAAAATATTTTTATACCTTTTTATTATTTTTATTTAACGTAGTATTAAATCATATATATTATAATATTTTTATACTATATTTTTTGCTGGTAAATTTTTCCAAAAGAAAAACACTTGGTTAATCATCAATTATTCAATAAAAAAAAGATGTATAAATCACATCTTTTCAAAAAATAAATTAAAATAAATAATTGGATGTTCCTTAACTTTATTTTTATTTATTCTTATTGAAATTTGCTTATTTTTATAAGAAAATTCAAAGAAAGAACCTATTTTAATAGAGCTAATAAATAAATCTTCATAAGAAACTTGTTCAGTTTTTTCTTTTGTTAAAATTACCTCCATATAATTATTATTATCAAAAACTTTGAAAATTCCTAACTTTTTTGTTAATTTTTCAAATAATTGTTGATTCATATATAAAATTAAATCATAATCAAGCATACCAAATCTATCTTCTAAATGAGCCTTAACCTTATTTAATGCCTCTAAACTATCTATAGAATTTATAAGTTTATGAATCTCAATTTTAAGTTCCTCATCTTCTACATATTCATCTTTTATATGATTATTAACATTAACAGGAGAAATATCACTAACTATCTCATCTTCTACTTCTATACCTTTTAATCTATTAACTTCATCATTTAACATTTTCATATACAAATCTATACCAACAGTATCAATAAACCCGGCTTGCTCACTTCCTAAAATATCTCCTGCCCCTCTTATTGATAAATCGCGTGTTGCGATATGAAATCCACTACCAAGTTCCGTAAATTCCTTTATAACTTTCAATCTCTTAACTGAAGCCTCAGATAAAATTTTATCTTTAGCATACATTAAATATGCATATGCAATTTTATCCCCTCGACCTACTCTACCTCTAATTTGATAAAGTTGTGACAAACCGAATCTATCAGCATCTAATACAATTAAACTATTTACATTAGGAATATCTACTCCAGTTTCTATAATTGTTGTGCAAACTAACACATTATATTCACCATCTATAAAATCATTCATTCTATTTTCAAGTTCATCCTTACCCATTTGACCATGAGCATAAATAACTTTTGCCTCTGGAACTAATCTTTGAATTAAATTGGCCTTAAGATCTATATCAGAAACCTTATTATATAAAATAAATACCTGCCCATTCCTAGATAATTCCTTATATATTATATCTCTAATAATCTTATTGTCATAAGCAGTAACATAAGTTTGAATAGGCTTCCTATTCTTTGGAGGCGTTTCAATTAAAGATAAATTTTTGATTCCAAGCATTGCCATTTGAAGAGTTCTAGGTATTGGAGTAGCTGTTAAAGTCAAAACATCAACATTAGATTTATATTCTTTAATTTTTTCTTTATGTGCCACACCAAACCTCTGTTCCTCATCAATAACTAATAAACCTAAATCCAAAGGCCTAATATCATTACTAAGTAATCTATGTGTCCCAATAACCAAATCAACCTTACCTTCCTCAAGTCTTTTTAAAATTTCCTTACTTTTTTTTGGAGAGGTAAATCTATTTAACAATTCAATATTTATTGGATAATTTTTAAATCTATCAAGAGCAGATTCATATTGCTGTTTAGATAATAAAGTAGTAGGACATAAATATAAAACTTGCTTTCCATCATTTATTGCCTTGAAAATAGCCCTAAAAGCTACTTCAGTTTTTCCATAACCTACATCACCACATAATATTCGATCCATAGGAATATCTTTTTCCATATCGCTCTTTATTTCATCAGAAACTTTTCTTTGATCTAAAGTTTCCTCATAAACAAATTCATTTTCGAAAAGAATTTGATTTTCATCATCAGAAGAAAATGCAAAACCCTTCTTTAACTTTCTTTCGGCCTGCACCCTGATAAGTCTTTCTGCTTCATATTTAATTTTTTCTCTAATTCTTTGTTTTGACTTAGTCCAACTTGAACTATTTAAAGCATTAATCTTAGGAACATAACCTTCTTTAGATGAAAATTTAGATATTAATTCGATTTTTGAAGCTGGTATATATAATTTATCACCTTTGTCATATAATATTTCAATATAATCACCCAAAACACCATTCTTAGAAACTGTCTTTATTCCGTTATAAACGCCCACACCATAAAGTTCATGAACAACAAAATCACCTTGTTCCAACTTATTTATATCTTTTATTCTAGAACCAAATTTGAAACTAGATTTACGATTTCTTACCTCTTTTTTTCGACTAAACAATTCATATTCAGTTAAAAAAACATAATTATTAACCTCAAAACCATGAACCATAGATTTATTTATAATATTTACACAATTATCCTTAATATCATTTTCATTAGTAAACACAAAATCTAAATCAATCATATCACTAAATTTATTAACATTAATTGTAGACAATGCCAAAACCACTGTTTTACCTAATGACAAAGAATTTTTGACATAACTAGTAATTTTATCAAAATTTTCATTAAATCTTTCAATTTTTTTTACTTTGAAATCTACAAACTTTGAAATTTTTAAAGAAGAAATGATATTATCAAAATCCATATAACACAAAAAATCATTGAATTTAATATCATTTAAATCAAAAAAAGTTCTCTCATAATCTTCATATTCCATACTCTCATTAAGTATTCTTTCATAAGATACCCTTATTTGTTCATAATCTTTAAAAACTACAATTGGATTTTTTAAATAAGATAATATATTAACATAATCCCTACCGCAAATATTTTCATTAAATGGATATATTACCTTTTCAATAATGTTAGACAAAGATGTCTGAGTATTACAATCAAAATATCTAATAGATTCTATTTCATCACCAAAAAATTCTATTCTGATAGGATTATCATCATTCATAACAAAAACATCTATTATAAAACCACGAATAGCCATCTCACCTGTTTTTGTTACAATTGTCTCTTTACTATAACCTAAATAATCAAGTTTCATAATTAAATCAGAATATGAAATTTTATCCCCAACCTTTAGATTTATAATTTCACTAAGATAATTATTTTTATTTGGCAAATATTTCAAATATCCTAAAACATCAGTAACAACAATTCTCTTATTATTTAAAATAAGTTCATTCAAAACATTAAGTCTCTCACATAAAAGTTCATTACTACTACTCATTTTCTTAAACAAAAACTCTTCTTCTTGAAATAACAAAGAATCATTATAATTAGAAATATGATTCCATAAATTATTTGCTTCAAACATAGTAGGAGCAACAACTAAAATTGCTTGATCATTAGTTTCAAACATCTTTTTTAAATACAACGCAAAAAATTCATCCGTCATATTTAATAGACCGATGTTTTTTTCATTTGAAAAATTTAAAATCTTATCAAAAACACTCATAAATACCCCTAATTATATTTACTCATTAATACATTAAAATCAGTTTTTAAATAATTAGTCAAAATTTCATTTGTCTTATCAAAAATTACATTAATTTTTTTCATATCTTCCTCACTAAATTTACTTAATACGTAATCCTTAGTATTAACACTTTTATCATTTGCTATACCAATTTTAAATCTCTTATATTCCTGAGTTCCAATATGTTTTTCAATATTTCTAAGACCATTGTGACCACCACATGAACCTTTATATTTTAATTTAATTTTCAAAAAATCCATATCCAAATCATCACTAATAATTAAAATATCATCTATAGATATTTTAAAATAATCAATAAATTTTGAAACAACTTCACCAGACAAATTCATATAAGATAAAGGTTTTAACAAAATAACTTCTTCATCAAAATAATTAAACTTAGTCCATAAACCATTAAATTTTTCCTTATCAAAATTAACTCCACAATTTTTTGCAAAATTTTCTATTACCATATAACCAATATTATGTCTAGTATTCTCATATTCTTTTCCAGGATTACCTAAACCTACAATCAACTTCATATCTAACACCTACTTAAATATTTCAATTACCTTTGCATCATCGAGTTCAACCTTATAAGACTTTTCAAAAAAATCTACAGATATAACTTTGCCTTTACCTTCTTCAGTTGAAACTTCACTACCAACTTTTGGTAAATCTTTTTTATATTCATCATATAAATCATTTTCATAAGACAAACAACACATAAGTCTTCCGCAAACACCATTTATTTTTTGAGGATTTAAGGCGAGACATTGATTTTTTGCCATATTAATAGAAACACTATTTAAATTATCTAAAAATGATGAACAGCATAATTTTCTACCACATTGCCCATAACCACCAACTTCCTTAGCCTTATCTCTAACACCAATTTGTCGAAGTTCTATTCTGGTTTTGTATATAGCAGCAAGTTTTTTAGCGAGAACTCTAAAGTCAACCCTATCATCTGCCAAAAAATTAAATAACAACTGTTTCCTATCAAAAGTCCAAGAAGCATTTAGTATTTTCATATCAAGTCCAAGTTCTAGAACAAATAAATTAGCATCCTTCAAAGCTTTTTGAGCATCTTTAATATTTTTATCATTAGTAATACTATCTTTCTTGGTAGCTTTTCTTAAAACATTTTTCAACGGCATTACTAACCTTTTAGAATCAACACTAATTATATCAGTAACAACACGGGCATATTGTTCTCCTCTTTCAGTTTCAACAATAACATTATCATCCCTATTTAAATCTAAATTATTTGGAAGAAAATAATATATTTTATTAGAATCAAAAAAACTTATACCTATTACATCAATCATTACTAACACCTCCACTAAAAGTAATTATAAAATTATCAACAAATAAATCTTTGTTTACATTATAATTAACATTTAATATAAATTGATTTAAAATATCAATTTTACTTATTATATCATCAATATTATTATTTTTCATAATATTATTTTTTATTACTAAAAAATCAGAAATATAAAAATTATCTTGTCCTAATAACATCATTAAAATATCAAAATAAAAATGAACCCCAACTTGTAAAAATAATGATAAATAATCAAGATCAAAATAATTATTTTTATAAACGATCATTTTCGTCCCTAGTTGTTCTAATTTTTCATAAAAATTAACAATCTCAACCATTTTCTTTTCATAAAACTCATCTATTTCAAAATTATTATTGCAATAAGGAATAAACAAATTTTTCACATTATTACTTTCTGGTATTAAAGAAATAATTTGACATCTTGAAACAATAGTCTCCATAACATTATTAATATTATTAACTAACAAAATAGCTATAATTCCCTCTTCTGGTTCTTCCAAAAATTTCAAAATAGCATTAGAAGAACTCTTATTAAGTAAACTAGCGTCTTTAACAATATAAATTTTATATTTTCCATATATAGGTTTAGTCATAAACTGCTTTTGTAACTGAATAACTTGTTCTTTCTTTATTTCATCAACAACATTATCAATTACAACTAAATCAAATTCATAATCTTTAGCAACAGAAAAATCAGCAAGAAAATATCTTGCCATATCACAAGCCAAATCAAAACCATATGAAACACCATTTGTTTCTATCAAATATGCATGAGAAATCTTATTATTTTCTTTGACTTTAGTAACAAATTTATAAAAAGATTCTTGTTTTAATTTATAAGATTCAAGCATATAACAACACCATCCTAAACACAAACTAATAAAAGTAAAATAGTAATGAGTCCCGGCATTCCAAGAAACGCTACAACTATAACAGAAAACAAATTTATAGGAATTACCAAATTAAGTGGTGAGGCAACTAAATTATATAAATAAATAATAAAAGGTGCCATTAATAACAAACGAAAAATTTTTAAAACTATCTTCATATATAATCACCAATAAAATATATGAGATCTAAAAACTATAATACCTCTTTTCTATTTTTCAAAGCAGACTCAAGAGTTAAAGCATCAACATAATCCATATCTGCTCCAATCGGTATACCACTAGCAATTCTACTAATAACAACTGGTTTATTTTCAAGAAGCCTCTTTATATATAAAGAAGTTGTATCAGCTTCAATACTAGTTTTAATAGCTAATATTATTTCAGAAAAATTATCATTAGTTATTCTATCCAACATTTCCTTTATTCTAATATCATCTGGACCAATATCATCTATCGGAGAAATAAGCCCCCCTAAAACATGATAATAACCATCAAAAATACCCATTTTTTCAAACAAAAATACATCTTTAGAATCTTCAACAACAATTAAAGTTTTATCATTTCTTGTTTTATCTTTACAAATAATACAAATATCAGAATCAGATAGAGTTCCACATATAGAACAATTTTTAATTTTATTTTTAACATCCATAATATTATTACTAAATTTTTCTGCTTCTTCAGAAGTAAAATTCATAACATAAAAAGCAAGCCTAATTGCAGTTTTTTCCCCAATACCAGGAAGTTTTTTAAAAGATTCAATTAAATTATTTAAACTACTAGGATATAACATACTACATCAAACCAGGCATCATATTAGAATATTTTCCCATTTTTTCATTAGTCATCTTATCAACTTTTTGAAAAGCATCATTTAATGCCACAATTAACATATCAGAAAGCATAGAAAAATCATCTAACAAATCTTTTGCATCCTCATTAATAGTGATACTTAAAACCTCTTTTTTACCATTAACCTTAACATTAACCACAGAACTAGAACCTTCAAATACAGAATTTTCTATTTGTTCCTTAATATTAATCATATCCTTTTGCATAGCTTGTGCTTGCTTCATTAAAGCTTGTAAATTCATAATCAATCTCTCCTATCTATTTTTTTATATTTTGTCAATGTTTTTTTAAAACATTATTAACAATTTTACACTTTTAAAAGTAAAAGTTGTTTTTATCGTATTAACAATACATTTTTCTTTACAAAATTATTTCCCGGGAAATAATTTTGCTATTTTATTTCCAAAATGTCATCTCCAAATAATGATATAGCATCACTTACAACAGAACTATAACTATTTGAATCCTCTTCACTTAAATTCTCAACATAATTATCAACAATTTCATCTTCAAATTGCAATTTATACACAATCCCCATCTTCTTATCATTTATATATTTTTGCTTCAATTTGTTCCAATCATTTTCACTTACTAACGCAATCCTATAATTGTCTTTCATAACCATAGAAAACAAAGCAGATATTTTTTCTATATTTTTGCAAGCATTTTCAAAAATAGAATCATACTTAACAGATATAATAACATCACTATCTCCAACTACTCTTAAATCACCATCAATTAAATAAGATGAAACCATAGAATATTCATTATCCGATAAATAATCAGAAAAACCAACCCACAAGATTTTCAATCTTTCTAATTTTTCTTTATTTGCAGTCGCAAATGCATTATTAACTCTTATATTTTTTATTCTTTCATAATTTGAAACACTTGATTTTTCAGAAACATTATTAACAATATCAGATTTTATTGCATTTTCTGTAGTGTCAATACATTTTTCCTCTAAAATTATTTCCCGG
>JAZNOG010000080.1:0-13537 GCA_045580645.1 Bacilli bacterium | reverse complement strand
TTTTTATATTCTTTATTTTTGGTTTTATGTTAGGAATTAAATTATTTACATATTTAAAGTGTAAAGTTTAAACTATTTTTGTCGACTTACTTGACTGTTTTTAAATTTCTTTTTAAGATAATTATAAGGAGATTTATATGGCAATTAAAAAGAAGAATAAAAAGACTAAAAGAATATTGTTTTTTACATTTATTTGTTTAAGTATAAATTGTTATATTGTTTTTTCTGTGGGCTCTATATTTAGGGATGTTAATGTTAAGAAAGAGGAAAAATCTAGTTTAGCTATTAAACTTGATGAATTAAAGGAAGAAACAGAAACTTTAAAAGTAGAGGCTAATAAATTGCAAGATAAAGAGTATATTAGTAAATATGCTAGAGAAAAGTTTTTATATTCTGGCAAAAATGAATATATTTTGAAAATGGATTAAATAATAACTGTTTGTTATTATTTTTTGTATTGATTTTTAATGTTTTATATATTACTATATTACGAAAGAGAGGTTTTAGATGAAAAAGGCAAATGATTTATTAAAAGAAAATTTAAAAGAAAATGATGTTGTCGTTCTTGGAATATCTGGTGGTCCAGATTCTATGGCTTTGCTTCATCTTTTGATTGAATATAGAAAAAAAATGAATATTTTTTTAGTTTGCGCTCATGTTGATCATAATGTAAGAAATGAAAGTGCTGATGAGCTTTTGTTTGTAGAAAATTATTGTAATAAACATAATGTTAAGTTTGAATCAATGGTTATTAATGATTATGGTGATGATAATTTTGAGAATGAGGCTCGTAATATAAGGTATAATTTTTTTGATGAAATTATATCTAAGTATAATGCTAATTTTTTAATGACTGCACATCATGGTGATGACTTAATGGAAACTATTTTAATGAGAATTGTTAGGGGATCAACTTTAACAGGATACAGTGGTTTTTCATATAAGATTGAAAAAGATAATTATGTTTTACTTAGACCTTTAATTTTTAATACTAAGGAGGAGATATTAAAATATAATGAGAGAAATGATATTCCTTATGTAATTGACAAAACTAATTTTATGGATATTCATACACGAAATAGATACCGAAAAAGTGTGTTGCCATTTCTAAAAGAAGAAGATAAAAATGTTCATTTGAAATTTTTGAAGTATAGTAAAACATTAATGTTATATGCAGATTACATTGATAAACAGGCTAGAACTATTATGAATGATATTTATAAAAATGGAAAGCTTAATATTGATGAATTTAAAAAATGTGATGAAGTTATTCAGAACAGAATTGTTTATCAACTTTTTGAAAATTTTTATCAAGATGATTTGGTTTTAATTAGTGATGTTCATGTTAATTTAATAAAGAATTTAATATTTTCTGATAAATCAAATAGTCGTGTATATTTGCCTAATAGTGTAATTGCTAGTAAGAGTTATAATGATTTTAGTATTTTAAAGGAAACTTCTTTAATTGATAAATACGAAATAGAATTATCCGATGTTGTATTTTTACCAAATGGTAAATATATTGAAAAGATTGATACTAGCGATAGTAATAGTAATTTTTATTGTCGTTTATCATATGATGATATAACGCTTCCTTTATTTGTTAGAACCAAAAAATTAGGGGATAAAATGTATGTTAAAGGTTTGAATGGTTCAAAAAAATTAAAAGATGTATTTATTGATGAAAAAATATCTATAAAAGATAGACAACTTTGGCCAGTAGTAGTTGATGCTAAAGGAAAAATTGTTTGGATTCCAGGCTTAAAAAAGAGTAAGTTTGATGTTCCAATGGATAAAAAATGTGATATAATACTTAAGTATTATTAACAAGGAGGAAATTATGAAGAAAAAAAGTGTTAGTAAAAATTTATTATCTTATTTATTTATTATTTTATTTTTTGTTGGTGTTTACTTTTTATATACAACTTTAAATGTTAAGGTAAATAATCTTAGATATGATGAGTTTATGGATGCACTAAATAGCAATAAAATTACAGAACTTGAAATTACTCCAAGGGATGCTGCTAGTGTTTATGAACTTGAAGGTAAACTTATTGATTATAAAGAAAATGAAAGTTTTTATTTAAAAGTTCCTTTATCTGAAAGTGTTTTATCAAGTATTTTAGAAAGAGAAAATTTTAAAGTTGTAGTTAATAAAGATCCAGGTTCAAATTCATTTTGGGCTATCGTTATTAACTGGCTTCCACTTGTTATGCTTGTTGGATTTGCATTCTTTTTCTTGAATAAACAAGTAAGTGGAAATAATAAGTCTTTTGATTTTGGAAAAAGTAAAGCAAAATTACATAGTGATGATAAAAAAGTTACATTTGATAATGTTGCTGGTCTTGTGGAAGAAAAATATGAGGTTAAGGAACTTATTGACTTCTTAAAAAATCCGAAGAAATTTCAAAAACTTGGTGCTAGAATACCAAAAGGTATATTATTAGTAGGTCCTCCAGGAACTGGTAAAACTTTACTTGCTAGGGCTGTTGCTTGGGAGGCTAATGTTCCATTTTACTATATAAGTGGTTCAGACTTTGTTGAATTATTTGTAGGAGTAGGTGCTAGTCGTGTTAGAGATATGTTTAAACAAGCAAAACAAACAGCACCATGTTTAATATTTATTGATGAGATTGATGCTGTTGGACGTCAAAGAGGAACTGGTCTTGGTGGAGGTCATGATGAAAGAGAACAAACTTTAAATCAACTTCTTACTGAAATGGATGGTTTTGGCGCTAATGAAGGTATTATAATTATTGCTGCTACTAATAGACCTGATGTTTTAGATCCAGCACTTCTTAGACCAGGAAGATTTGATAGACAAGTTACTGTTTCTTTACCAGATGTTAGAGAAAGAGAAGAAATTCTTGCAGTTCACGCTAAAAATAAGATTTTATCTAGTGATGTAACACTTAAATATTTAGCGCAAAGAACTTCAGGATTTTCTGGAGCAGATTTAGAAAACTTATTAAATGAGGCAGCACTTCTTGCTGTTAGAAGAAATAAAGAAGAAATTACAATGTCTGAAATAGATGAAGCTCATGATAGGGTTTTAATGGGGCCTGCTAAAGTTTCAAGAAAAATTAGTGAAGAAGATAAGAGAATTACTGCTTATCATGAAGCAGGACATGTTGTAGTAGGATTAAAACTTGAAAAATCAAATGTTGTTCAAAAAGTTACAATTATACCTAGAGGTATGGCTGGTGGTTATACAAATATTCAAAGTGAAGAAGAAAAAATGCATACTACTAAGACAGAACTTATTGAAACAATTTCTACACTTCTTGCTGGTAGAGTTGCTGAACAATTAGTATTTAATGAAGTTACTACTGGAGCTTCAAATGATATAGAACGCGCTACTAAGATAGCTAGAGCTATGGTTACTGAATATGGAATGAGTGAACTTGGTCCAGTTCAACTTGAAAGAAATGAATCTAGTGTATTCTTAGGTAGAGATTATAATAAATCAAGAAATTTCTCTGATCAAATTGCTTTTGAAATTGATCAACAAATTAGAAATATAATTGATGAATGTTATAAAACTACAGAAAAAGTTATTAAAGAGAATATGACTTTGGTGGATTTAATTGCGGAAGAACTTGTTAAACATGAAACTTTAACTAAGGAACAAATTGATTACTTAGTAGAACATGGGAAAATGATGGATGAAGATTATGATTCTATGAATTTAGAACAACTTAAATTTGTTGCTAAGGAAAGAGGTTTAAAAGGTTATACTAAGATGACTGTAGAAGAACTTCGTGAAAAACTTGGAGAAAAAGAAGAGAGCGAAGATAAAAAGATGTAAAAGTAATTTTATATCTTTTTTTTGGAATATTATTTTGTTATAATGAGGGTAAGAATGGTGGTGATAAAATGTATTATGATGATGCTGCAACTTCAAGTTTAATTGGTATAATTGCAGGACTTGGTATTGCTGTTGTTTTTCTTGCTTTTGCAATTGGAATTTTTTCTATAATTGTAACGTGGAAATTATTTGAAAAGGCAGGCAAACCTGGTTGGTATTCAATTATTCCAGTTTATAATTATGTAGTTTTATTAGAAATAATAGGTCTTAAATGGTATTATATTTTTGGGTATTGTTTGTCATTTATACCTGTTATAGGTTCTTTTGCTATAATTTTGTATAGCATTGTACTTTCTATTAAACTTGCTAAATCTTTTGGAAAAGAAGTAGGATTTGGTATAGGTATCGCATTTGTTCCTATAATATTTGAAGCAATAATTGCATTTGATAAATCTATTACTTATAATGGTCCGGTTGTAGAAGGAGATTTAGATTTTAATAATTTATTTTAATTAGAAGTATCAAAATATTTGATATTTCTTTTTTTTTATTGTATAATTTAGGCGTTAGTTTGGAGGTTCTTATGTATATTGGAAATGTAGAAGTAAAAAATAAAGTTGTCCTAGCGCCAATGGCTAGTATTTCTAATAGTGCTTTTCGTCGTATTGCAAAAGAAATGGGAGCAGGTTTAATATATGCAGAGATGGTTAGTGATAAAGCTATTTATTATAATAATCAAAAAACAATTGATATGCTTTATATGACTGAATTTGAAAGACCTATCGCTCAACAAATATTTGGTAGTGATAAGGAATCTATGGTATGCGCGGCTAAGTATATTTATGAAAATATGAAGCCTGATATTATTGATATAAATATGGGTTGTCCAGTTCCTAAGGTTGCAGTTCGTGCTCAAGCAGGCTCTGGTCTTCTTAAGGATATTAACAAAATAAAAGAAATTGTTCAAGCAGTAGTAGAGGTTGTTCCTTGTCCTGTAACTGTTAAAATAAGAAGTGGTTGGGATGACAAAAATATAAATGCAGTAGATGTCGCTAAGGCAATAGAAGAAGCTGGTGCTAGTGCAATATGTATTCATCCTAGAACAAGAAGTCAAGGTTATAGTGGTAAAGCTGATTGGAGTATTATCAAGAAGATAAAAGAATCTGTTAGTATTCCTGTAATAGGAAATGGTGATATAAAAAGTTGTTATGATGCTAAGAGAATGATAGATGAAACGGGTTGTGATTTAGTCATGATTGGTAGAGGACTTTTAGGTAATCCATGGCTTATTAAAGAAACTAATATTTATTTAGAAACAGGAAAAATAATAGATAAAGTTTCTGATATAGAAAAGGTAGATATGTGTATAAAACATTTTGATTATTTGCTTGATTTTCAAAGTGAAAAACAAGCAGTTTTGGAAATAAGAAATCATATTTCTTGGTATTTAAAAGGAATAAAAGGTGCAAGTGGAATAAAAAATAGTATATATAAGACCAAAAATAAGGATGAAATAAAAAAAATATTAGTAGATTTTAAGAAAGTATGTTAAAATAAGTTTATGAAAAAAAGAGGTGTGTAATTTATGAGAGAATTTACAGAACAAGAATTAATTAGAAGAGAAAAAGCAAAAGTGATAGAAAGTATGGGAATTGATCCATTTGGACATAGATATGATAGAACTCATACTTCAGGTCAAATTAAGGAACTTTATACAGGAAAAACTAATGAGGAACTTGAAGAACTTAGTGTTAAAGTTAAAGTTGCTGGTAGAATAATGACTAAAAGAGGTAAGGGAAAAGCAGGTTTTATGCATATCCAAGATCGTGATGGTCAAATTCAAATTTATTTAAAGGTTGATAATTTAGGTGAAGAAAATTATGAAATGTTTGTAAAAGCTGATATAGGAGATATCGTTGGTATAGAAGGAACACTTTTTGTTACTCATACTGGAGAACTATCTGTTAAGGCTAGTCATTATGAACATTTAGTAAAAGCATTAAGACCACTTCCTGAAAAGTTTCATGGTCTTGCTGATATAGAGGAAAGATATAGAAGAAGATATGTTGATTTAATAATGAATGAAAAGTCTAAACAAGTAGCGTTTATGAGACCTAGAATTATTAGAGCAATGCAAAATTATATGGATAATCAAGGTTTTATAGAAGTTGAAACTCCTGTTTTACAACCACTTTTAACTGGTGCAAGTGCTAGACCTTTTGTTACTCATCATAATGCTTTAGATATGCCATTTTATTTAAGAATTGCTTTAGAACTACCTTTAAAAAGACTTTTGGTAGGTGGAATGGAAGCAGTTTATGAAATAGGTAGAGTATTTAGAAATGAAGGAGTAGATCCTAGACATAATCCAGAGTTTACTTTAATGGAAGCATATCTTGCTTATTCTGATTTAGAAGGCATGATGGAACTTACTGAAGGAATGTTTAGAAATGTCGCAACTACTGTATGTGGTAAAACTACTTTTGAATGGGGAGAAAATGTTATTGATTTGGAAAAACCATTTAAGAGATTGCATATGGTAGAGGCTATTAAGGAAGTAACTGGCATTGATTTTTTTGAAGAAATGTCATTTGAAGATGCTAAAAAACTTGCTACTGATAGAGGTTTTGAAATAGAAGATCACTGGAATTCTGTAGGATATATTATAAATTTATTCTTTGAAGAATATGTTGAAGAAACTTTAATTCAACCAACTTTCTTGTATGGACATCCAGTAGAAATATCACCACTTACTAAGAAAAATCCTGATGATCCTAGATTTGTAGATCGTTTCGAATTATTTATAGGTGGAAAAGAATTTGCTAATGCTTATACTGAACTTAATGATCCAATTGATCAATATGATAGATTTGTTGAACAATTAAGAGAAAGAGAATCAGGTAATGAAGAGGCAAATGATATAGATATGGATTTTGTTGAAGCTCTTGAGTATGGTATGCCTCCAGCAGGTGGAATAGGATATGGTATAGACAGATTCTGTATGTTGCTTACTGAGTCTGACTCTATTCGAGATGTATTATTATTTCCACATATGAGAAATAAAGCTTAGTTAAAATGTCACTTTTAAAGTGATATTTTTTTTCAAAAGGCATTTTTTATAGATTTTTCTTTATTTTTTTTTAAAAAAGTGTGATAATTATATTTAGGAGGAGATAGAATGAAGAAAAACAATTTATTTAAAGTTGTTGGAATTGTCATTTTAGGGTATATATTATTATCTTGGATAGTTCCAATTATTGCTAGCATTTGTGGAGAGACAGAAACTTTAGGTTTTCAAATTGGTTTTGTTAATACTGGACTTAAACTTGTTGAAACATTCTCTGGTTTTGGTAATAATTTAGTATTCATATTGCTAGTTGGAGGTTTTTATGCAATTTTAGAAAAAACTGGTGTGTATGATAAATCTCTTAGTTTAATAGTTGATAAAATTAAGGATAGAAAAAAATTATTCTTAATAGCTATTATTGTTTTAATGGCTATTATATCATCTATTACAGGTCTTGAACTTGGACTTTTAATAGTTTTCCCATTTGTAATATCAATTATTTTAATGATGGGATATGACAAATTAGTAGCTCTTGCTTCTACATTTGGTTCTACTATTATAGGTATGTATGGCGCTACTGTTGCAGGAACATTATATGGTGTTAATAGTTCAATGCTTGGTATTAGTGCTACTTCTGAAATTTTGGCAAAAATAATTTTATTTGTATTAGGTTTAGGCCTTCTCATTGCATTTATTTTATTCTATATTAAGAAGGATAATGATAATAAGAGATTGGATTCTCAAAAAGAAGATAAGAAAAAAGTAAAATTAATTGTTAAAAATCCAGAAGCAAAAATAGAAGAAAAGTCAGAAGGAAAGAAATATGTTTGGCCTATTTATGTTGTTTTAGGATTATTATTCTTAGTATTTATTCTTGGAACAACTTCTTGGGGTAATATATTTAAAACAAATTGGTTTTTAACTGCTCATGAATCTATTATGGGTTGGAATATAAAGGATTTTGCTCCAGTATCTGCTATATTTGGTGGAATGGAAGCATTTGGAACATGGAGTGCTCCAACTAGATTCCAATATTATTCAGTATTACTAATTTTTGCATCAGTTTTATTATGTATTTTCTATAAGGTAAAATTAAGTGATGCTTTTGAAGCATTTGTTAAAGGCATCAAAGAATATATGGTTCCAGCTGTTCTTGCACTTCTTGCGTATTCAGTATTTGTATTTACTTTCTATTATCCAGTTTTAAGTTATTTAACTAATTTACTTACTGGATTGACAGATACATTTAATATTGCAATAAGTGGATTATATTCAATTATTAGTAGTGTTTTTTATGCAGATTATTACTATTATGCATATTATGTATTATATAGTTTTTCATCTACTGTAGAAGATTCTACAATGTTACCTTTAGTTGATATAATTTTTACTAACTTATATGCTTTAGTAATGTTAATTGGTCCAACTAGTGTTTTACTTCTTACTTCATTATCTATTACAGAAGTAAGTTATAAGACATGGATTAAATTTATTTGGAAATTATTTTTATCTTTATTAATTGTATCATTCATAGTATTTATTATAATGTTATTGATATAGTTAATAGTTATTTAAAAGTGCAAAATAATGCACTTTTTTTGTTGATTAAAAAAAATATTATATTTTCAATATATACATAAAATAATATTGGGAGGAAAATATATGTTTTCAAAATTTGATGATGAGGCAAAGAAAGTATTAGAAAATATGAAGAAAGAAATGCAAGAGTTACATCACCCTTATATAGGGAGTGAACATTTATTTTTATCTATATTAAAATATGGGAAGACTGATAATGTTAAAAAACTCGAAAAACTTGGTATCACGTATAAAACTTTTAAAAATGAGCTTATTAAAGTTGTTGGTGTTGGTAATAGTTCAAATGATTTTTATTTGTATACTCCTTTATTAAGAAATATTTTAGAGAATGTTTCTTTAGAAATTTCTGAAAATTCTAAATCTTTAATTGGTATTGATTCTCTGTTATTTTCAATTTTTGAAGAAGGGGAAGGTGTTGCAATTAGGTTATTATTAGGAATGAATGTTGATATTGATGAATTGTATGATAGTTTTAGTGTTTCTTCTGCTGTTTGTTCTAAAACAAATAAGTTAATTGTTGATTCTTTTGGGGTTAATTTAAATGAGAAGTATAAAAGTGGTGAAATTGATCCGGTTGTCGGAAGAGAAGAAGAACTTAATAGGGTTATAGAGATTTTATCTAGAAGAAATAAAAATAATCCTTTATTAATAGGTTCAGCTGGTGTAGGAAAAACTGCAATTGTTGAAGAACTTGCTCGTTTAATTGAAGAGCATAGTGTTCCTGATAATTTGATAAATAAAAAAATCATTTCTGTGTCTATGGCTAGTTTAGTTGCAGGCACTAAGTATCGCGGTGAATTTGAAGAGAGAATAGGAAAAATTATTAGGGAACTTGAAGATAATAGTGATATTGTTTTGTTTATTGATGAAATTCATACTTTAGTTGGTGCTGGGGGGGCAGAAGGTGCAATTGATGCTTCGAATATATTAAAACCTGCTCTTGCTAGGGGCAAAATTAAAGTAATTGGTGCGACTACTACTGAAGAATATAAGAAGTTTATTGAAAGTGATAAGGCTTTATCTCGTAGATTTCAAACTGTTGATGTTTCAGAACCGAGTTTAGACGTTGTAAAAAATATTTTATTTAAGTTGAGGCCTATATATGAAAAATTTCACAAAGTAGAAATTAGTGATGAAATTTTAGACAATATTATTTATTTAACTAATAAATATATTTATGATAGAAAAATGCCAGATAAGGCAATTGATGTTTTAGATGAAGTTTGTTCTTTTGTATCTATTTCAAGTTTAAACAATAGTAAAGTTTTGGATAGATTAAATTTTGAATTAAATGAAATTATTAAGAAAAAGAATAGTTCTATTATTTCAAATGATTTTTCATTAGCGTATAAATATAGGAAAAAGGAAATGAGTCTTCAAAGTAAAAAAAATAAAATTGAAATGACTAATTCCGATGAAAAATATTCTGTTGTAACACTGGAACATGTTAAAAAAGTAGTAGAAAAAAAATCTAAAATTCCACTTAGTGATGGTGGTAGTTTTTTAAACAATTTTAATAAGTTATATAATATTGTTTTAGGGCAAGAAGAAGGTATAAATGAACTTTTGAATGTTACTAAAAAAATAAAGTATGGTTATAAGAAAAATAATAAACCTTATTCATTTTTGTTTGTTGGGTCTACTGGTGTTGGTAAGACTTTGCTTGCTAAGGAATATGCTAAAAGAATATATGGAGAATCTAATTTAATTAGACTTGATATGACTGAATTTAAGGAAGAACATTCTATAAGTAAGATTATTGGGTCACCTCCTGGGTATGTTGGGTATGATGATAGTAATAATGTTTTTGAAGAGGTAAAAGATAAACCTTATTCTGTGCTTTTGTTAGATGAAATAGATAAAGCAAACTCTAATGTTATTAGTTTATTTTTACAAATTTTAGATGAAGGAAAAGCGAAAAATTCAAAAGGAGAAGTAATTAGATTTGATAATACTATTATAATTATGACTTCTAATGTAGGGTTTAATAAGAAAAATCTTGGTTTTACAGAGGAATTAAAAAAAGAAAGTGATGAACAATTAAAGTTGTTTTTTGGAATGGAATTTTTAAATAGAATTAATAAAATTATATATTTTAATAAAATAAGTGATGTTGTAATTTCTGAAATTATAAGTTCTAAATTAAAAATTATTAAGGATAATTATAAGAAAGATGGAATAAGTTTAAAAATAGGTAAAAAAGTTGTTGATTTGATTAAGGAAAAATGTGATTATGAAAATTATGGCGCTAGGAAGGTAGATATGATAATTGATTCTAGTTTAGAAAGTATAATTGTTGATGAAATAATGCTTGGTAATAAGGTTATTAACATAAATAGTTTAAATGTTCCAGTTGTATAAAACGCTAGTATGGCGTTTTTTTTAAAAATAAGTATTGACAACTACACCTAAAAAGGATAAAATATAGGTGTGGTTGTCAAGGAGGATATTTATGAAAACGATGACTGTTGAAGAATTTAAAAGAGAGAGTAATATTGAAATTATTATGGAACTAATGAAGAACAATAATGGTTATATTACTTCTAAAATGGTTACTGAACTTGGTTTAAGTAGAGAATATCTAAATATTCTTCAGGAGAAAAATATAATTGAAAAAATTGATAGAGGTATATATCTAGATGTTAAAGAAGTTCCTGATGTTTATTATGTTTTTCAACTTAAATATTCTAAGTGTATTTTTTCACATATGACTGCACTTTATTTTTATAATCTTACTGAGGTATTTCCAAATTATTTTGATATTACTGTAGATTATAATTATCATGTTGATAGTATAGATAAAAATCATGATGTATTTAAGACTAAGAAGGAGTATCTTGATATTGGACTTACCACTATTGAAACACCTTTTGGTAATAAAATAAGGGTTTATGATCCGGAAAGATGCATTTGTGATATTATTAAATGCAGAAAAAAACTTGATTTTGAACAAGTTAAAAAATCTGTTAGAATGTATTTGAAAAGTAAAAATATATCGATTGATAAACTTTCTTCATATGCTAAAAAAATGGGGATTTACAATGATGTTATTAATTTTGTGGGGATGTATTATGAATAGTATGCAATTAAAAGATAAATTAAAATATCTTTCGAAAAAAGAAAACATCAATTTTAATTCATTGCTTAGAAATTATATGTATGAAACATTTATTGAGAGGTTATTTGCTAGTAAATATAAAGATAATTTGATTTTTTTCAGTAGTTTTGTCAAAAGATCGAGTTATGTATATTTGATGGTCTACTTTTTAGTAGATTTTCTTTTGTTGTATACTTTCTTTTTTTTTGGTATAATTTTTGTGAGATATTTTATTGTTTTATATAATTTTTATATAAACATATAATATAGTGTTATTAAATTTGAGGTGATGAAATGAAAATATATAATACACTTACAAAAAAAATAGAGGAATTTAAACCAAATGATGATGTAGTTAAAATTTATACATGTGGTCCAACTGTTTATCATTATGCGCATATTGGAAATTTGAGAACTTATATTTTCGAAGATATATTGGAAAAAGGTTTAAGATTTTGTGGATATAATGTAAAAAGGGCAATGAATATTACTGATGTTGGTCATATGGTCAATGATGGCGAATCTGGTAATGATAAAATGGTAGAAGGCGCTAAAAGAGAGAATAAGACACCAAGACAAATTGCGAATTTTTATACTGAAGCTTTTTTTGAAGATTGCAAGAAACTTAATATAAAAAGACCTGAAATAGTGGAAAATGCTACTGATCATATTGATAATTATATTAAAATAATTGAAGCATTAATTGAAAAAGGTTTTGCATATTCTTCAGGTGGTAATATTTATTTTGATGTTTCACGCGCTAATAATTATTATGAATTATCTGGTAATGAAGAGTTAATTATAGGTGCTAGAGAAGATGTAGAAGAAGATAAGGCTAAAAAAAATCCTTATGATTTTGGGCTTTGGTTTACTAAGTCTAAATTTGAAGATCAAGATCAAAAATGGGATAGTCCTTTTGGTGTTGGTTATCCTGGATGGCATATAGAATGTTCTGTTTTAGCTCTTACTTTTTTAGGAGAATATTTAGATATTCATTGTGGTGGAGTTGATAATATATTTCCACATCATACTAATGAAATTGCGCAAAGTGAAGCTTATTTAGGACATAAATGGTGCAATTATTGGATGCACTGTGAACATTTAAATACTAAGTCTGGTAAAATGAGTAAGTCAAGTGGAGAATTTTTAACTGTTAATTTACTTGAGAGTAAGGGATATAATCCTTTAAGTTATAGATATTTTTGTTTAGGTTCTCATTATAGAAATCAATTAGTTTTCTCTTATGAATCTTTAGATGCTGCTCAAAATGCTTATTTGAAACTTAAAAATAAGGTTTTAAGACTTAGCGATGAAGGAGAAATTAACCATGAAATGACCACATTATATAGGGAAAAATTTGCCCTTGCTATTGGAAATGATTTTAATACTTCATCAATGTTATCACTTGTATATGATGTTTTAAAGGATAATAATTTGAATGAAAGAACAAAAAAAGAAATAATATCTTTATATGATGAAGTTTTATCTTTAGATTTATTAAAAAATGATAAAGTTTTAAAATTAGATGAAGAATACATTTTAAGTAAAATAGAAGAAAGAAATTTATTTAAGGCAAATAAAAATTATGCAAAAGCTGATGAAATTAGAGATGAATTATTAAAACAAGGTATTAAATTAATTGATACAAAAGAGGGAACTAAATACGAGTTCTAGGGTGATTTTATGATTTATTATGTAGTTTTTACATTAATTGTTATATTTTCAGTATTTGTTAGATTTTATATGCAATTTAAGTTAAATAAATATTTTGATATTTCCACTGACATAAGTGGTTTTGAGGCTTGTAAAAAGGTTTTAGAAAAATCTAAGAAAGAAAACATTTATATTGTTACAACTAATGAAGATATATTTAATTATTATGATGTTTCTAATAATGCAATTAAATTGTCTAATGAAACTTTTAATAGTGAAAACATAGTAAATGTTTCATTATCTTTGTTAATTG
>JAZNOG010000079.1:0-5714 GCA_045580645.1 Bacilli bacterium | reverse complement strand
TAATGGAATTAGGTGAAGGTTTTACTTATATAAAAAATGAATACAAAATAAAATTAGGTGTTAGATACAATTATATTGATCTTCTTTTATATAATATAAATTATAATTGTTATGTAGTTATTGAACTTAAAGTAACAGAGTTAAAAGCAGAGTATATAGGACAGATAACTAAATATATGAATTATATAGATAAAAATATAAAAAATATAAATCAAGATAAGACAATAGGAATAATAATATGTAAGAAAGATAATAAGTTTGTTATGGAATATTGTAGTGATCCTAGAATATTTAGAACTACATATGTATTGAGATAACCTTTATGAAATAGTATTTTCCCACAATTTTCCATTTTTTAAGACTAGACAAAATATTTAATTTAACTTTAGGCTAATTACGATATTTTTTGCGTTTTAATTTCATATAATGAAATTTATAAGGAGAGGGTGCAAAAAATATGGTATTAGGGAAAAGAATAAAGGAAGCAAGAAAATTAAAAGACTGGACGCAAGAGGAATTGGCAAAGTTAATTGGGGTTTCTAAAGTAACTATTTGTTATTGGGAAAATGATATTAAGAAACCAAGTTCAAAAAATTTAATTTTAATTTCTAAATATTTGAATACACCACTAGAATATTTGATTGGTAATGATCAATATGTTGTTTCAGAAAGTAATAGTAATTACGGAATTATGATGACAAATGATGAAATAGAGTTGTTCGAAGAACTAAGAAAACATGAAAAGTTATATACTACACTAGTAGAAAGTCCTAAAAGAACTATTGAAAGAATAGAAAAGAATCTTTTTTAAGATTTTTTTATTTCATAATATTTATTTAAACTTTAAAATATGATAATATGTAGGTATGGTGATTTTATGAAAAAAATTTTAACAGGTTTAAAACCTACAGGAGAGCTTACTTTAGGTAATTATATAGGCGCAATAATGCAAATGAAAAAAATGCAAGAGGAATATGATTCTTATCTTTTTGTCGCTGATTTGCATGCTTTAACTACATATCAAGAACCACAAGAATTAAGAAAAAGAATTAAAGATTTTTTAGCGCTTTATATTGCATGTGGAATTGATCCAGATAAAAACGTTATTTATTTGCAATCAGAAAATGAATATATACCTGCTATTTCTTGGTTACTTGAATGTTCTACATATTATGGAGAGGCATCACGCATGATTCAGTTTAAAGAAAAATCTAAGGATAATGTAAATTTTAGTGTTGGACTTTTAACTTATCCTGTTTTAATGGCAGCAGATATACTTTATGCTGATATTGATTTAGTTCCTGTTGGAATAGATCAAAAACAACATGTTGAACTTGCGCGTGATATAGCTATTCGTTTTAATAATAAATATGGTGATACTTTTGTTGTTCCTGAACCTTTAATAAAAGAAGGAAAAACAAAAATAAAGGATTTAAAAGATCCTACAAAAAAAATGAGTAAATCATCGGATAGTCCAAAAGGGGTTATAACACTTTTAGATACAGATGATGAAATAAGAAAGAAAATAATGTCTGCTACTACAGATTCTGAAATGATTATAAAATATGATCCTATAAATAAACCAGGAATTTCTAATTTAATGGATATATGTACATCTTTATCTAATGAAACAAATTCTTCATTAGAAGAAAAATTTGAAGGTAAGAATTATGGTGAATTCAAATCGTTTGTTGCGGATGTAACAGTAGATCATTTATCTACGATAAAAGAAAGATATTATGAACTTATAAATAGTGACAAATTAGATGAGATTCTTAATGATGGAATTGAAAAATCTAAAGAAATAGCAAAACAAAAATATGAGATAATGAAAGAAAAAATGGGTATAATTAGATGAAATTATATTCATTTTTTTTATAAAATATATTATAATTTAACTATAAGGTGGTGTTTTTATGATTCCTAATATTTTAACAGTGCTTAGATTTATACTTACTTTTCCTTTTACTTATTTGCTTTATATTGATAGCAACAAAATTTTTATAATTACGTTATTTATTGTTATACTTTTATCAGATTTTTTAGATGGTTTTATAGCTAGAAAATATAATAAAGTTAGTTCTTTTGGAAAAATAGTTGATCCAATTGCAGATAAGACATTTGTTATACTTACTACAGCTGCTTTAATTTTAAGTAAAAAAATGCCAATATATAGTTTATTTATTTTCATTAGAGATATTTTTGTTGCACTTGGTGCTTACTTTTTAATGATAAAAAAGAAAAAAGCTATTGGTTCTGATATATATGGAAAAATAAAAACAGTTTTACATTTTTTAGCTTTAGGACTTGTTATTTTGCTTGGTAGATGGAATTATATTTCTCTAATATTTTTAATAATTGGTTTTTTAACAGTAGTTCCTGAAGTGATATATGCTTATAAGATTTATGTAAAGGATGAAGTTCATGGATAATAAAAAAATAATAGATAAATTATTAAGTAAAAAGGTTCTTTCTTATGAAGAAATGGAGTTTCTTTTTTGTGGTTATTTAAATGATCAAATAAATGATGAGGAAATGACTGTTGTTTTAAAAAGTATTTGTAAAAATGGTTTGACAAATGAGGAGACATTTAATTTAGTTGATATTTTTATTAAAAGTGGAGATGTTTTAAATTTAGATAATTTAGGTTTATGTGTTGATAAACATTCAACAGGAGGAGTTGGAGATAAAACTACTTTAATTGTGGCGCCAATTGTTGCTTGTTGTGGCACAAAAATTGCAAAGATGAGTGGTAGAGCTTTAGGGCATACTGGTGGAACGATAGATAAACTTGAAGGAATAAAAGTAAAAACAGAATTAAGCGAAGAAGATTTTGTAAATCAAATTAATAAAATAAACATGGCTATAACTAGTCAAACTGCTGAAGTGTGTCCAATGGATAAAAAAGTTTATGCTTTAAGGGATGTTACAAATACAACAGAATCCATTCCTTTAATAGCAAGTTCTATAATGAGTAAAAAAATAGCAAGTGGCGCGAGTAAAATATTAATTGATATAAAAGTAGGAAAAGGTGCTTTAATAAAAAATAAGAAAGATGCTAAAAAACTTGCTAAACTTATGATTGAAATTGGTAAAAAGTATAATAGAGAAGTAAGATGTATGTTAACTAAAATGGATAATCCACTTGGGGATAATATAGGAAACAATATAGAAATTTTAGAGGTAATTGATATATTACAAAATAAAAAGAAAAATAATTTATATAATTTGTGTGTAAAAATGAGTGCTGAACTTATTAGTATGGCAAAGAATATTAAAGTTAAAGAAGCAGAAAAAATGGTGTTGGATGTAATTTCTAATGGTGATGCTTATAAAAAATTCGAGGAATTTATAAAATGTCAAAATGGAAATTTAAAAATAAAATTAAAGAAACCAAAAATTATATATTCTACTAAAAATGGTTATATTAAAAGCATAGATAGTTTAATTTTAGGAAAATGTTCTATGAAGCTTGGTGCTGGAAGAATAAATAAGGATGATAAAATTGATTATAATGCTGGTATTATTTTAAATAAAAATGTAAAAGATTTTGTAAGAGTTGGAGATGAACTTTGTTATTTATATGGAAATAATAAGTTTGATGAAGAAGAAATTTTAAATGCCTTTATGGTTACAAATAAAAAAGTAAAAGAAGAAAATGTAATAATAAAAATAATAAGATAGAAAATATGGTGATTTAAATGAAGTTATTAGCAAGTGATTTTGATGGGACTTTTTATATAAATGAGGAAGGAATAAAAGAAAATGTAAAGTGGTTAGATAAATTTATAAAAAATAATTTATTTGTAATAGCTACTGGTAGAACTTATTATGATATAAAAAAGGAAATTGATAAATATGGGATAAAGTGCTCATATTTAATAATAAATCATGGTGCTAGTATTTTAGAAAATGATGAAATTATTTTTAATTCTTCAATAAATAATAATGTTAAAAATAAATTAATAAGTGATTTAATGATTAAAAAGTCAAAAAGACTTGTATGCGCAAGTAAAAAGGAAAGTAGAGTAGATATTACTTGTGATGATTTGACTAAGATATATATTAGTTATAAAAATAAAATTTTTTCTAAGATGGTGACTTTAATTTTATTTGCTAAATATAATAAATATTTAAATATTATTTCTTATAAAGATACTATTGAAATAGTAGCTAAAAATGTTAATAAAAAAGAAGCAATTAACTTTATTAAAGATAGAGAAAATTTAAAAAAGGAAAATATTTTGACAATTGGTGATAATTTAAATGATATAGAAATGGTTAAGGAATTTAATGGTTTTACAGTTGAAAATTCTATTAAATCTATCAAAAAAGCAGCAATAAAAGAATATAAAACGGTAAAGGATTTAATGATTGATATAGAAAATGACAAATAAAAATAACTAATTTTATTATTAGTTATTTTTTTTGCCTCTACTTCTAGTTAAAACTTTTTCTTTTTTAGGTTTTGGATTATATTCAGGTGCGTTTTCTAATATTTCATCAATTTTCAAATAATATTCTATAGTAGGTGGTTTGTTTGTCATATTAAGTTCATAAAACATTTGATTAAGCTTACAATATGTTTCATAGTCTACAAGTTCCAACCAGTTTAAATAAACATGGGCATTATATGTTAAAATAGCCAAATTAGAATTAACAGTTTTTCCACCGTTTTTTCTTTCTACAATGTGATGCAGGGTATAGGGATTTCTTTTTGATACTTCATCATTCATCCAACAATAACCATCTGGTTGATAAATTTTAATCATTTGCATTAAATGAGTTTTCATGCTCATAAGGATCACCTATTATAATATATTATTTTCTTCTATCTAAACCAACGATTTTTAATTCATTGGTTAAGTATTTTATTCTTTCTATTATTCTTCTAGCTTTAACTTTTTCTACTTTGTTACTTGTTATTGATAAATGTATTTCAAGTTCTTCTAAAGATAAATTTGAAGTAAAAAATGTTGATAAATTTTCTTCCATTCTATATTGAAGTAATGTTCCTAAAATTTCATCTCTAGCCCAAGCAGTTATATTTTCAGCACCAATATCATCAATTAATAAAACAGGTATGTTTTTAATATATTCAAATTTTTCTTCAAAGGAATATTCATTTTCATCTTTTGTAAATGAAGATTTTAAAGTTCTTAGAAATTCAGGAAAATATATAATTGAACTTTTAATATCTTTTTTAGCTAGTTCATTAAATAATGCTGCGATTATATATGTTTTTCCGCTTCCAAAGTTTCCATATAAATATAAACCTTTTTCTTTTTCGTTAGAAAAATATTTTTTATAAAAACTATCTATATATTTTATTACTGGGACTCTTGATTTGTCGTCTGTATAAATTTCTTTAAATGAAGCATTTTTTAAAGTAGCAGGAACTTTAAATAAATCGATATTTTTTTTATAACTGTTTTCATTATCGTATTTTATTTTATAAGGACATGCTTTATATCCAAAGTTAATATTATCATCTATTATAATAGGTGAATATATATAACCATTAATAGGATTTTTGCAACTTTGTAATCCAGGACAATTCTTGCAATTATGAAATTCAACGCTAGAATCTTTTAAAAGAGAAGTCCATTTACATAAAATATCATCACTTAAATTTATTGTTTTTCTTAAAGATGCAAATTTTTCATCTTTCATAGAAGAAATAAATTCTTTTTTTAAATCTATATTATTACTTT
>JAZNOG010000078.1:0-6938 GCA_045580645.1 Bacilli bacterium | reverse complement strand
GGTTAGATTCTAAGATAAGTTCTCTTGAGAATGAATGTTTGTCCTTCTTTCAGCAAGTTCCCGTAAAATAAGGGTAGAAACTTGCTTTTTTTATTAAAATATATTATTATAAGGTCGTTTAATTGTTATATTTATGCACTTAAAAAGACGAGAAATTTAAAAATTATTTTTTGAACAAAAGTAATTTCCCGTTTTAAAACATAAAATAGATAATGTTTTGGTCGCATTAGTATTAACAAATTAAATGATTATTTTTTTAATAATCTTGGAGATAAATCAATATCATCATAATCAATTTTAATAATATGAAATTTATTGATATTATCTTCACCAATGAACTTAAATGCTATATCATATGGTGATTGATTATTTAAAGATATTCTAGGTGTAGAATTGATATGAGAAGCAAGTAAATAACAATCATCTTGTGACAAGCCAGCAAAAGAAGTTCCTTTAGGCAGAATATATCTAATATATTCGTGATTTTTCTCAATTGATCCTTTTTGCCATGAACAATTAGGATCACAGTAGAATACAGATGATATTTTTTCACCTGTATTTATGTCAATTTCAATACTCTTAGGATCAGAAAATTCAGTTCCGTTGTCTGTTAAAATAACTTCAAACAAACGAGCAAATTCTTCTTTTCCAAGAGTATTTTTTAAATCTAAAAATACTTTAGTAACATACTCAACTTTTTTATATGGCAACAAATAGATTAACATAAAATTAAATTGTCTAAAAAGTAGGGTAAGAAAACATTTTCCACCTTTACCTCCACTGGTTCCAATAACTGTATCCATTTCTACAATTGAAGCTTGAGGATGAAATTCAATATAATCTTTAAAATCAGAATAGAATCTTCCAACTTTAATAGAAGTATCAACTTTTTCACGAGTATCATCGCGTTCTTTTTTTACTCTAAACTTAACTTTTCTTTGTAAATCTATATTTCTAACACTTAAAATACCTGAATCAATATATCTATAAAAAGTTGATTTAGAAAAAGGTAGAAGTTCTGGATGAGAAATATAAACATGGTTAATAGAATGATGTTTGTTGATCATTAAAGGAGAAATAACATCATTTATTGAAGCAATTTCTTCTTTAGTAATATGTAAAGAAGATCTAACATTTTTAAGAGTATATTTATAGTTGTTATGAGCAACAGAAGCATCATAAGTGTATCTTAATTTAGAACAAGAAATAAAATTAGGACAACTATTACAAACATAAGGAGCCTTAAGAGTTTTAGGACAAGCAATATCTTTATTAGTTTGTCTTTTTCTTAAAAATCTATTTTTGTAAACTTCTTTAGCAATAGTAGTTCTATCTTTATGTAATCTATTAGCAATTTGAGTAAAGTTATAACCATAATTTAAAAATTCTTGAATAACGCATCTATCTTCAAAAGATAAATGTTTATGTTTTGGGGTAGACATAAAAACACATCCTTTCATAAAAACGACCAAAACATGAAAGATATAATAAACTAAAATAAATAAGAAATAAAGATAAACTTTATTTTCAAGGAGAGTGTAAAAAATAAAAGTTTATTATCAAGTGTATAATAAACAAGCACATTGACAATAAACTTTTATTTGAATATTGAAAAAAACAAGTAAATTTTATATAATAATAACATAAGAAAAATAAGGAAAGGAGTCGAAATTCTAAAAGAGTTCCCCCATAAAGTTGTCAAAGTAAAATCACTTTGATTAGAAAAAGGGAATTTAGTTTAGAAATTTACTAAAAATAATTTAAGTTCTATTAAAGTTGGAGAAGTAAATGGGTCTTTAACTGATTATTATGATCCTAAAAATAAATGTGTTATGTTATCAAGTGATGTATATGAAAAAAATTCTGTTGCATCACTTGCAGTAGCATCACACGAATGTGGGCATGCTATTCAAGATAAAGACAATTACGTCTTTATGAGAATAAGAAGCAGTTTAGTGCCTCTAGTAAACTTTTCATCAAAAATGGGTTATTTTGCTATTTTAATTGGAATCATATTTTCATTTACTAGTTTTATTTACATAGGAATAATCTTAGAAATTGTTATTTTATTATTTCAACTTGTAACACTTCCGGTAGAAATAAATGCCTCAAAAAGGGCACTTAATGAACTTAAAACATCATCACTTTTAGAAGAAAGAGAATTAAAAAGCGCTAAAAAAGTTCTAATCGCAGCAGCACTTACATATGTTGCTAGTGTTGCTACTACGATAATAGAAATATTAAGACTTTTACTTATTTTTGTTAGGAGAGATGATTAATAATGAAATTTATAAATAAAATCCAAAAATTTATGTATGGCAGATATGGCATGGATGAACTAACCAATTTTATGTTTTATCTTTATCTTATAACTCTAATACTTAGTTTATTTTCGAAATACAAATTTTTATTATATATAGAAATAGTTTTATTTATTTTAATTATCCTTAGAACTACTTCTAAAAAGATATATAAAAGGTCACGTGAAAATCAAAAATTTATAAAAATAAAAAACAAAATATTGAAACCATTTAAAAATATAAAAAGGAATATAAAAGACAAAAATAATGTATATAAAAAATGTCCTAAATGTAAAAGAGTATTAAAACTTAAAGTTCCAATGAAAAATGGTAAAAAACATATTACTTGTCCAGATTGTGGTAAAAGATTTACAACTTTTGTATTAAAAAAACAAAAAATAGAAGTTATTAAAAAATGACTTCTTTTTTTATATTTTTTGAAGCATCTGTTTTGAAAATAAAATGTTTTATTTCCAAATTTATTTAAGCATCACATAAAAAAAGAAATCATAAATTCTTGATTTCATTTATAGATAAACCTGTATACATAACTATCTTTTCAATATCTAAACCATCATTTAACATATTTTTTGCTATTTCTATTTGTTTTTGTGTAATGCCTTCTTTTCTACCTTCTTGTTTACCTATCTCAATACCTTTTTCAATACCTAGTTCAATACCATCTTCTTTAGCATTTTTTATCATTGTATTATGTAACATTTTTAAGTGCATTTCTTTATCATATAATCCAACTATTTCATTGTTTTCTGATGCATCATATGCTTCATCAATATAATCTTCCATTATTTTGTTACCCTCCTTTAAGTTATCTAATACTTTTTTATTGTTTTCATTAAATATTAGTAGTAACTTTTCTAATTCATTTAACTTGTCTTTATTGTAACATTTTTTCTTTATTATTGGAAGATATATATTATAAATTATTATCTTATCAGTTAATATTTTTCCTTTACTATTTATAAATTTATATTCTTCAAACGCTTCATTATTATTTTCAAATATAAAATTATTTATGTTTATTTGAATTGTTTTTCTAAAATCATATTCTTCTCCTATTTTAATATTATTTTTATATAACTCAAAGGCATAACTTAAGTTTCTTTCAAGTGATGTTACATCATTATAATTATTCATTTCTATATTTACATATTCATCATTTATTTTACAAACTAAATCTACTGTTTTTCCTTTTTCATAAAAGTTATCTTTATCTAGTCTTTCTTTATTAAATTGTATAGAATTTAATATTTTTTCATAATTAGTATTAAGCGCTAGTGATATTAAATATGCTACATACTTTTTTCTTTTTTCATTATTTAACATTACACTAAACATAGTATCAGAAACTATTGGTATTTTATATCCCTTTTTATATTTTTTTAATTTGTATGAATCTTTCATACTTATTTTTTCTTTAAATAATGGTTTATTATCTTTTATATTTGCCATAACTTTCTACCTCCTAGTAGCAATATAAACTATAGAGAAATCAAAATCAAATGACCATTTTTAAAATTTATACATAAAAAAGAAAGCAAATATTAATTTTAAACACCTATATACATGTTTAGCTTAATAATTTGCCTCTTATTTTTAACTCAAATATCAAAAACATATAGTTTTGAAAAAAGTTTTAATTTTTATTTTTCTATAATTATAGTTATAGGTCCATCATTTATTAAACGGACTTTCATATCTGCTCCAAAAATACCAGTTTCTATCTTTAATGAACTTTTCCTTAATTCATCATTAAACAAATCATATAATTTAGTTGCTTCTTCACCTTTTAAGGCAGTTATATAACTTGGTCTATTACCTTTTTTTGCATCTCCATATAAAGTAAATTGCGACACTGAAAGTATTTCACCTTTTATATCATTTACTGATAAATTCATTACTCCATTTTCATCATCAAATATTCTTAAATTCACAATTTTATTAACCATATACTTAATAGTATCTATGTTATCACCATAAGTAAATCCAACTAAAATCATAAGACCCTTATTTATTTGTCCTACTATTTTATCATCTACAAGAACACTAGAACTTTCTACTCTTTGAACTACTACTTTCATTTTATTATCCTTTCTATATTAATTATACTTTTTTGTTTTTTTAATACATTTATGTATTTATTTAAATTTTGTAAATGATCCACTAATAAAAGAATAGAATAAACATTGTCTTCACTTTTATTTATTAAATTAATACTTTCAATAGTTATTGGTAAATTATTTATTGATTGAATTAAATCTATCATTATATTATCTTTAGAATCAGTATAAATCACTATTTCAGAATAATATTTATCCTTCAACTTTTTATTCCAAATTGCATCTACCATTCTTTCATCAAAATTTTCAATATTTTGACAATTTTTTCTATGAATGCTTATTCCATTTGTTTTAGTTATATAGCCAACTATTTCATCTCCTGGTATAGGAAAACAACAATTTGCTATATGAGTTTTTATGTTATCAGCATCCCCCACGATAATATCATTATTACTTTTATTTACTATACTTTGTAATTTTATTTCTTTAGTTTTTTCTAAATTTTCCTCATTCTCGTGTTTAATAATCGATTTTACTGAAAACTTGTTATTACCTATATTAAGATATAAATCTTCAAGAGATTCTATCTTAAATTCTTTATATATTTTTTCTAAATTTTCTTGTTTAAAAAAATCTGCAATTGATATTTTTTTTCTTCTTAACTCCTTTTCTAACATTTCTTTTCCAGACTCTATATAATCATCTTTAGTTGTTTTATTAAAAAAAGATTTTATTTTATTTTTTGCTTGAGTAGTTTTTGCAATGTTAATCCATTCTCTCGATGGACCATTTGAATTTTTGTTAGTTATTATTCTTACAACATCCGTATTTTTAAGTTCATAAGTAAGAGGAACAATAGCATTATTAACAATAGCACTTGTCATACTATCTCCTACTTGAGAATGCACTTTATATGCAAAATCTATTGGAGTAGAACCTTTAGGAAGTTCTAAAACATCCCCTTTTGGTGTATATACATAAATATTATTATTTAATACTTCATTTTTTACCTTATCAACAAAATCCTCTGCACCAATTTCTTTTTCATTTAATTCGATGATCGATTTATAAAATTGTAATTTTTGTTCAGTTATATTTTGCATTTCTACTGCAGCATTTTTTCTTTCTTTATAAGCCCAGTGAGAAGCAATACCATTTTCTGCTATTTCATTCATTTGATAAGTTCTAATTTGAATTTCAAAAAGATAACCATCATAACCAAAAACAGTAGTATGAAGTGTCTGATAAAGATTTGTTTTTGGCATAGCTATATAATCCTTAAATCTCTTAGACAAAGGTTTATATTTAGAATGAATAAGACCTAAAACAGCATAACATTCTTGTTCTTCTTCTACTAATATTCTTATAGCAAGAAGATCATATATATCAGAAAAAGTTTTACCTTTATCAAGTTTTTTATAAATACTATAAATACTTTTAGCGCGTCCCTTTATTTCATGTTTTATATTGTTTTGATTAAGTAATGTTTGAACATCCAACATCATTTTTTCAACATATTCTTCTCTTTGAATTTTAGTATTATTAAGTTTTTCAACAATATCATAATAAACTTCAGGTTTTAAATATTTCAAACATAAATCCTCTAATTCACTCTTTATTTTATGCATACCAAGACGATGCGCAATTGGCGCTAAAATCTCTAAAGTTTCCTTGGCCTTTCTCTTTTGCTTTTCTATAGGTAAAGCATATAATGTCCTCATATTATGTAAACGATCTGCAAGTTTTACAATAATAACACGAACATCTTCACTCATACCAACAATTATTTTTTTATAATAATTAGTTAAATATTCATTTTCCGTTGAAACATTAATACTATTAATTTTAGTTACACCATCAACAAGATTAGCAATAATATCTCCAAACTCTTTTATTAATTCTTCCTTAGTAGAAGAAGTATCCTCTAAAACATCATGAAGTAAAGCCGATACTATTGATTCATAATCAGCATATATAGTAGTAAGTATAATTGCAACATTTATTGGATGATTTATATAAGGTTCTCCTGTTTTACGAAATTGTCCTTCATGCTTCTTTAAAGCAAAATCATATGCTTTTTGAACTATTTCAATTTCTTCATCTTTTAAATATGCTAAAGAGTCTAATAATTTACAATAATTTTCATCTATATTTTTATCCATAAAATCACCTACTTATATAAATTATTAATATCAAGTTTTAATATATCATTTACCATATCTGATAAAGATAAATTGCTACTTCTCTTCCATTTTATATCTCTTAAATAATTCCATATATCTTCTATTGAAATATAATCAATATTATTTTTTTTAAACTCTTCTTCTTTAATTCTTAAAGCTGGTTTTAATCTTTCTTTTAATTCTTCTAAACTACTAAATTCCATACTAAAACACCTCTTAATCTTCTATATTAATAAAATAAAAATGGTTTTAATTTTGTTTTATCCTTTTCATATACCGTATATAAAACAAAATTGTTATTATTCTTTGTAAAAATTATTTTATCTTTATTATATATATTATCAATTAAAGAACCATTTATTATTTTCTTTTCTAAT
>JAZNOG010000077.1:0-2853 GCA_045580645.1 Bacilli bacterium | reverse complement strand
ATAATACTGGAAGTATTTCTATTACTTTGTTTCCTGCTACTTATAAGGAATTTAATAATATAAAAAATGGAGATATTGTAAAAATATATGGAATAATAGAAAGAAGATATAATGATTTTGAAATAGTGGCAAGAAGATTAGAATTTTTAAAAACTAACTTGAATTAATTAAATAGTTATGGTAAACTTAACTTAAGAATAAACCATATCTTTTTGTATGGAAGAAGGAGTTAATTATGAAGAAAAAACTAACAAACAAATTTTCGTCTGGGGGGGGGGGCTGTTTACTAACAAAGTAACAAAAACCCTTCCGATAATACTAATAATATTTTTAATTACATTTGTAATAGGAATAACTATTGCAATATATAATTATACAAAAACAGGTAATCAAAATACTATAACAACAGGAAATGTATCAATGAGTTTTATGGAAAGCACAAATGTAATAAATATAACAAATGCACTTCCTATGGGAGATGTAGAAGGTAAAGTATTAGATAAATACTTTGATTTTTCAGTTACAACAAACTTAGATAGTGTATATGATGTAGATACACCAGTATACTATGAAATAGAATTAGAACCACTTAGTGTAGACTCTGGATATACAAAGTTAAATGATAATCAAATAAAAGTATACTTAGAAAATAAAGATACTAATAGTGAGGTGTTTGAACCAAAATTATTAAGTTATCTTCCTGAATCAACAAATAATGAAAACAATAAAATGTTATATTATACAAGTCATAATCATAAATCAAATATAAAAAGTGTAACAACAAACTATAGATTAAGAGCATGGATAGATTATAATGTTGATGCAAGTAGTTGGATAAATTCTACAAAGAATCAATATAAATTCAGAATTAATATAAATAGTCATGGATATAATGTAAGGTATACAACACCAGAAACATGCTTTAGTGCAACACTTGATGAAACAACAAATACTGCAGTATTAGGAGGTTATGATACATCATGTGGAACAGATGTAGTAATACCAGATAAACTTTTTGTATCAGAATATGCATTAGTAGAAGAACCAACAACAGATGCAATAAGTAATTGTGTTGCTGCATTTGTAGATATGGATAGTTCAGAAACAGATGCATCTACACTATGCAATGGTGGAGACTTAGATGGAATGACACTAGAAATAATATTTTCTGACCCATCAATGGCTGGTGCATTTGGTTCTATATTAAAAGATACTGGAATGGTAGAACTAACTATGAGTGAAGAATTATATACAGTAACAACCATTGGAAACGTGGCATTTTCTTGGAACAACCTCACAAGTGTAATTATCCCCAATAGTGTTACAACCATCGGAATAGAAGCATTTTCTTGGAACAACCTCACAAGTGTAACTATTCCCAATAGTGTCACAACCATCGGAGACGATGCATTTTATAATAACAACCTCACAAGTGTAGTAATTCCCGATAGTGTCACAACCATCGGAGATGGTGCATTTAATATGAACAACCTCACAAGTGTAGTAATTCCTAATAGTGTCACAACCATCGGAATAGAAGCATTTTCTTGGAACAACCTCACAAGTGTAGTAATTCCAAATAGTGTCACAAGCATCGGAGACAATGCATTTTATAATAACAACCTAACAAGTGTAGTAATCCCAAATAGTGTCACAACCATCGGAGAACATGCATTTTATTCTAACAACCTCACAAGTGTAAAAATAAAAGGAAAATCATCATCTAGTGGATTTGCTACATATGGTTCATATATATGGGGCTGGGCACCAGGATATAGTGATTCTAATATAACATGGAATTATACAGAATAAGTTTAAAGGCTATATGCCTTTTTTCTTTTGTTATATTATGTTAAACTAGTAATAGTGATGTTATGAAAGAAGATTTAAGAAGAAAGTATCTTATTATAAGAAGAAATGTGAAGTTTAAGAGTTTGAGAGATAAAATAATTTATTTAAAAATTATAAAAAATAAATTGGTTAGAGAAAGTAAAACTATTTTAACTTATGTATCTACTAATGAAGAAGTTGATACAATAAATATAATTAAATATTTATTAAAAACCAAAAAAGTAGCAGTCCCTAAAATAGAAAATAATACTATGAATTTTTATTATATAAAAGGTTTAAATGATTTAGAAAAAGGCTATTTTAACATTTTTGAACCTATTACTGATGATAAAGTTATATCATTTGAAAACACTGTTTCTTTAACACCTGGTGTTTGTTTTTCTGAAGATTTATATAGGATAGGCTATGGCAAAGGTTTTTATGATAAGTTTTATAGAGAAAACAATATCTATTCAATAGGATTATGTTATAAAAAATGTTTAGTTAGGAAAATAGATATAGATAAACATGATATAAAAGTAAATGAAATTATTACTGATTAACTATTAACAAATAAAAATTGTTAATAGTTTTTTTATATCTTACATAATCTTTAATGATAATAATTATTTTTTATCAAATGATAAAAATTGACACATTTCTTAAATATAATTCATATAATAAAATTAGTTGTGTTAAAATTTACAAAAATATTTTTAGGAGGAGGGATATAGTGAACATAAAAGAGAAAACGAAAAGATTATCAAAAAAAGAATTATTAGAGATATTAGTAATGCAAAGTAAAAAAATAGATGATTTAGAAGAAGAATTACAATTAATAAAAAATAAATTAAATGATAAAGAAATCACAATTAAAGAATGTGGTTCAATTGCAGAAGCTTCACTTAAAATAAATAAAATATTCGAAGTAGCCCAAAAAAGTGCTGATCTATATTTAGAAAATATAAAGAAAATAGAAAAAGATCAAGAAGAAATACGTTTAAAATTGAAAAAAGAATATGA
>JAZNOG010000076.1:0-4585 GCA_045580645.1 Bacilli bacterium | reverse complement strand
CTTTTTAATAATCCACTTACTTTTAGGTAGTAATCGTTTTTTCTTTGATTTTAAACTAACTCTTTCATATTTACCTTGAACAAGAGTACCAATATATGCTTCATTAGTTAAAATAGTTTTGACAGAATCGCCTTTCCATATATTTATAGTAAAAGTATTTTTTACTTTTTTTCCTTTATATATATTTGGTGGTTGTATTCCATCCTCTGTTAAAGCTCTTGCTATCATAAGTGGAGAGTTTCCTTTTTCTGCCATATTAAATATTCTTCTAACAATTTGAGCAGCATACTCATCAATGACAAACTTTCTACTATCTTCCTCTGACCTTTTATAACCATAAGGAACTGAACTACCTACAAATAATCCTTTTGTCATCATATCATGCCTAACACTTTTAATCTTTCTTGAAACATCTTTCAAATACATATCATTGATAACAGTTTTGAAAGGAATTATATCTTCTACTCCATTTGGATTAGCAGTATCATAGTTTTCAAGTATAGCAATATACCTAACATTATGTTCAGGGAAATATTTAAACATATAATTACCAGTTTCAATAAACTCTCTACCAAGTCTAGATGTATCTTTCGTGATTACACAATTAATATAACCACACTCAATATCATTAATTAATCTTTTAAATCCTGGTCTTTCAAAATTACCACCAGAATATCCATCATCAACATAATAATCAACTAATTCAATATTATTATTTTTAGCATATTCTGTTATCAAAGACCTTTGATTTTTAATACTTACGCTTTCAGTATCTGCATCTTTATCATCATCTGCTAAAGATAATCTTATATAAGCTCCTGCTTTGTATGTTGTTTCAATTTCTTTTATCATAATTTCCTCCATTTTCTGGTATTTCTAACAACCATACAAATCATAAAATATATTTTAAATAATTACGAAGGTGCGAATTTGTTATGAATTCACTTTTTGTAGATTTGACAATACATACTTTGAAAATATTTCTATTATTTTATCTTGAACGGATACTCCATTTTCATCATAAATACATAATACTAATTCTTCTTGCTTTTCTTTTTCATTCATACATATCCTCCTTTTTAACCTTATGAACGGATTTAACTTTTAATACATTCAAAAAAAGTAGAATAATCTACTTTTATCTTACTGTTTCTAATGCTTTATCTAATTCTTCAATTTGTTCTTCTGCTAACTTACCTACATAACCTTTTAATCTTGCTAAATCAAAAGTCATTATATCTGCTACTTCAATTACTGAATTAGGTCTTATTTCTTCAAATTGTTTAACAACTATTTGAGTATTTGTTAGTTCACTATCACTTGTAATTATTGGTGCAACTGTAACTAACATTTCCGCTTCATCTGCTTCAATAACTACAACTGGTACAAATTCTTTTCTATCTTCATTTTTATATACAATATCTGCATAATATATTTTTCCATAATTTAATTTTTTCATATTTTTTATTCTCCTAACTTTCTTAACCTTATATATTGTTTTATATCTAGGTTTTATTTCTTTTAATTTTAAAATTTTATTATTTTCATTAAGTAATTCATCAACGATGTTAATTACTTCTTTTTTATTTCTAGCTTTCCAATGAAAATCTATTATTTCCATTCTTATAATTTTTATATTGTATTTCTTCATCTTAAAAACCTTCTTATAAACAAATACTGATTGGTCTATAAAAATAAACCAATCAGATTTGCAAAATAATTTTTTATAAAAATGTACCAAAATTTATCTCATCCCCTCAGTACTGGGAGTTATTTAACGACTAATTGCTAATTAGTACCATAGGAATTACACCTCCTCGTGGTTCTCACGAAGTCGCACCCATTGCTTGAGTCTGTGGCTATGCGAAAGTATCATTATACCTATTACTTGTCATCGCAGTATTAGGAGCAACCTAATATTTATGGTCAAGTTTTTATCGTCAAGCGAACTTACCAATGTGCTGTCAGTTTCCCAACATAATAGGAATGTATTAAATAACTTGCTAATTAGTTGTCAAAGAACAATCCCTTGAAAGGGGGCAGAGAGAGAAAGTTTTTTCCTCTCTCACCCTTATTTACAAAAATTAGCAAAAAGTGTAGTCTAATTTTTAAATTTTTTTGAAATTTTTTCTAATGCTATATCAATAGTGAATTTAACAGCTCTTTTTGTGCAATTTTCTTCCTTTGCGATTTCTTCAAAAGTCTTATTTTCAAAAAAATATTTTCTTATTCTTCTCTTTTGTATATCAGATAATTCATTTATTGCTTCGTATAATTCTTCTATTTCAAAATCACTTATTAACTTATCTTCTATACTTGTTTGATTATTTAGCATTTTATTACTTAATGCTTCATCACTTAATTCATACTTGTGAATATATCTACTATTTCTTACCATCATGTTATTATCTTGTTTTTCAGATTCATCAAACACATCAAATACCTCTTTTGATACAGTTACCAAATGTTCCCCTTTTTCGTCTCTAAATCTTATAAAATATAATTCTTCTTTTTCAATACTTTCTAATGTATAAGGATTATCATATTCCTTATATCTTTTTGGTCTTATATCCAATTTAATTCCTCCTATCAATTCAAATTTTTTTAAAATCTAAATTGATAGTTGGTGGACTACGACACTTTGCAATTACCCTTTTAAATGCAAAAAAAGTGCCAACCATATCTAAAAACAAGATACGATTAGCACTTTTTGGGGCATAAAAGCCCATATACACATTTCTGTTTACTTCTACATAAAAATAATTAAGTTTTTTGTTTCTCTCAACCATAGGCAGCACCACCATCAGTTAGAGCAACAAACATTTACTCACTGAAAAACAATTAGACGGTACTGCTTAATATCTAACTTTCAAAAATATAGTATTTAGGTTTTACATATAGTGTTCAAAATATCGTCCCTTTCTATACCACTATTAAAGTAATGTTGCTACTCTAATTCTACATATTTCGCAATATTTATAAAAAAAGAGCAATACAAAAAATAAGTACTGCTCAATCTTTAACAAAATGGTTTTCAATTTTTTTACTTTGTTCCACAAAGTTCATCTATTTCTATGTTATAAAACTCACATAATAAAATTAATTTATCCGTAGGTATTTTAATTTTTCCATTAAAATATCTATTTGTAGTAGATCTGTTTGTATCTATATATTTGGATATTTCATCAAAAGAATTATTATTTGTTTCTTTTAATTCGTTTAATCTATTTCTTAAATACACATAATCTATATTTTTAATTCTTCTATTAACTGAATGTATTGTCCCTAATCCCAATATAAATGATAAAGGAACATTGTACAAAACAGATAACTTATCAGCTACATCCAATGGTAGTATTATATTACCAGTTTCCCAATTTGCATAAGTTGACCTATTACATTTCAAATATTTAGCAACAAAATCTTGTGTATATTCAAATTCTTCTCTCAAATGTCTTATTCGTTGGGAATACATATCCACCACCTATTTTAATTTTCTCACGATAAATAGGCGATTTTTCATTTTGTCCAATGAGTGCAACAAAAAAATAAAAAAAATAGTGTTTATAGCACTACTCTTCGAAAAACTTATCTATTCTAACACCAAGAATTATAGAAATCTTGTACAAAGTCATTAGCGATATATTATTTCTATCATTAACTGACTCTATTCTTTTTAAATGGTTAACTGATAAATTTAATTTATCTGCTAAATCCATTAATCTAACACCTTTTTCAATTCTATACTTTTTGATATTTTTACAAATAATAGATTTAATATTATCATTAAAGTCAGAATACTGATTCAAACTATCACTCTCCCTCTTTAAATTATAGAGAATTTTTAAAAATAAATAAGCAACCTTTCGTGCCTAAATGCCGTTTTTGTGCTATACTTTAATCGAGTACTATATGTTTTAACTTATTTTCGTTATAATAAAAAAGAAAAGAGTTACTTCATATTTACTCTTTTCGGTAAAGTATGGGGTTTTTGTTCTTTTATTAATAGATATGGTTCTACCTTTAAGTATTTCGCTAGTTTTTCCAAAGTATCTACTGGAATATTTCCTTTGGAATTTTCTATATCACTTATATATCTTGGGCTCATATCGCATTTTTCGGCTAATTGCTCTTGAGTATATCCAATGATGAACCTATAATATTTAATATTTGCACCCAATACTTTACGGATGTTTGAAGTTTTCATCTAACACCACCAGTTCTAGTTTACTCTTTTTTTAAAAATTTAAACACGAGGTGGTATCACTGAAGACAGAATTATTATAATTAGAAGGGAGACTAGTATATGTCTAGAGTATTTAAAGACAAAAATGAAGAAATATTTGAAACATTTTTAATTAAAGAAAGAGAGCAAGCTGATATAGAAAAACTCCATGCACAAGCAACAATTAAATATATGGCTAAATGTTTAAGTGAAGAAGAAGCAAAAGCAACTGTATTCACAAAAATAAAATGGTTTTTAACAGATTTAATAGATAGACAGAAATTAAAACAAATTAAAATGTATAATATTTCTAGAATATCAAAATTAAAAAAAGAAAACTTATGCAATAAAGAATTAATG
>JAZNOG010000075.1:0-17901 GCA_045580645.1 Bacilli bacterium | reverse complement strand
AAACTTCTATATCTATGATATGAAGACATCTAGAAGTGGTATCAAAGAAAATGCCAAGGTAGGATACTCAAAACAACTAAGTTTATATAAGGCTATACTTGAAGCAAATTATCCTCAATTAAAGGGTAGAATCAAAGAACTGAATCTTATTGAATTTAGTTTGAGATATCCTGACCCTAATAATGTTGAGTACTATGAAGCTAGTCAAATAGAAAATGGTGTAAATGGACAATTATATGTAGAAAATGAAGAAGGTGATATTATCAATATTCAAGATAGTTCTGATTACACTTCTCCTAGGTTAAAGACTATAATTCCTGTAGGAGAATCTAGAATGGTAGAATTAAAATCTCTTAATGCTGTAGATAGAGAAATTATTGAAGAAGAGGTAGGAACTACTTCAGTTTCTGTTAAAAAATTTACCCCTACTAAGAGTACTATGCAAAGGATAGGTTGGGATAACAGTCCTTTACTTACAGCAACAGAAAAGAGGTTCTTGTCTAACCAGTTAATGAAATTATCCTCTTTTATTATAAGCCATTTGCAAAATAGTAGTGAAGCTAATAAACATTACTTTGGCAATACTTATAAAGATTACAATTTCACTTCAATGTCTAGAAATGAAATTATAGAAACTATTGGTATAGGTAATATATTTAACTATATTAAAGAAGAATTCTATAATCCAGGTAATAGATTAGATATTGATGAATTTGATACACTTGATAAACTTCAAGTAGCTTATGACAACTTTGAAGCTATGGCAAAACAAGGTTATAGTAAGTTAATTACATTAGAAGGCATTCCATTAGTAGCATCTAGACCTGAATTTATTAAGAGAGAAGATATTGAAGAAAGTCTTAGTGAGGAATTTGAACAAGGCAGTCTTGAAGAGAAGGAAAGAGAGTATTGGCAGATAGGACAAAGACAATTAACAGCTAAATCTAGTTTGAGTAGTACTATCAGAAGACTCTTTGAAAGACTTCCAGTAGTAGACCAAAATGGTAATCCTATCAAGGATGAATTTGGATTTAATATGGATACTTTCGTGGATTCAGATACTGCAATTAATTCTATTCTTACATGGGTTAATGCTGCTACTACTATAGAAGAAATGGAAAGTATATTGTCAAAATTATCTGGTTCTAATCCTTGGTTGAATAATATTCTTGAAGCTATAAAAGAAGAACCTGTAAGGTCTCAATTCTTTCAAAACTTCAGAAAAGATTTTCTTACTTATAGTGTAGTAAGAGTTGAATACGATAGTAATGGCAATAGACAGTATGTTACTGAAACTATTAATACTCAAGGAGCTGCAAAGACTATTCTTAAGAATACTGTTGCTTCTTTCAAGTTAGGTCTTATGACTAATCTTATAATACCTATTATAGGAGACTTGGAAGGTAGAGGTAGAGTTAATGTAGAATCAGTAAAGAAGCTTAAAGAGTCTGTAAGTGAAATAACTAAGAGTATTCAGTCTTCTTTTGAAGGAACTAGCAGAAGGGCTATAGATTCTAACATAAATGATTTAGCTGAAGTCCTTAGTAAAATAGGTTTACCTATTACTCCTACTATACTTAAATCTGCTTTTTCTTCGGATTCTAGAAGTAAAAATTATTCTTCTACCAAGATAAGCAAGGTACTTACACCATTAACATATATGCTTGATACTCTTCTAGACAATAAAGGGAATACTACTTATAGTCCTATAATGAAAGGAAGTGAAGGTAATATATATGGCAATTATAAAAATATTGTAAATATACTTAGCCCTTTTATTCAAGATAGTGTAGAATCTTCTACATATGAAAATGGTAAGATGTATTACAGTTTTACTACTCCTTCCTATATGGGTAAACTAATAGGAAAATTAAGTGATAAATTAGGAGACAGTACTAAGTTTAAAGATTTTATTGAACAGGAATATGGTTCATATAAATGGTTTAAGCAAGGTAATACTTGGAATTGTCCTTGGTTAGAAAAAATAACTTCTAGTGAAGCATTTAGACAAGGTTTTCAGCATAAAGTACAGTTATCTTTTGATAAGACTAACTATACTGATTTAAGTGAGCTAAGCTATACTCTTTCTTTAATGCACGAGTATTTCTATGATAAAAATAAGAAATGGGCTTGGTATAGGTTACCTATTTTAGCTAATAAACCATCATCGGAGTTTATCAGATTTGAAAGAATATCTGGAAGAAATTATAAAAGTAAAATTAAAAAAGGTCTTAGAAAGGTATTCAATCAAGAAATAATGAGAATGAGAACTGTTCTTGAAAGGGCAGATAATCCTAACATAGAAAAGATAGGAGCTAAAGGAAAGGTATGGTTTGATATTGAATCTATAGACCCTAAATTAGCTACTAAATTTAAAAAAGGAAGACTTACTTTAAATGATTTGGTTAGTAACGGTAAGTACATATTCTCAGGTTCTGGTGCTGAATTTAAATTTTTATCTCCTCTTAACCAACATATAATCAATAAGACTGAATTAGGACAATTGATTGTGGATAAGTTAAATGGTAAAGAAGTAAATGAAGATACACTTGATAAACTATTTAATCAAGCTGTTGACACATTTATGGCTACTCAAATGGAGATAGAAGAAGCTAACTGGAATAGACTTGGATTATTCGATACTGAGGAAGTAACTAGAAAAATAGATGGAAAGGAAGTTACTAAAAAAAAGTACAAATATGTATCTCAACTTGGTAATAGTATAGAAGAAATAGCTTCCAATCTTGAAGAGTATGTATGGAATGATATGTTTGCTACTATAAATATTATAGAGCTTACTGCTACAGATTTAGCTTACTATAAAAATGTAGAAGATTTCCAAAAGAGATATTCTCAGGTACATGCCCCTTCCATGAAATTAAATGTTACTGCTAAAGATGAAAATAATGTCTTATATTCAGCAGATGGTTTAGAAAGAACTATGTATCTTAAAGATGCTTTTGCAAAGTCTGATATTATAGCTAATGTAGAAAAAGTATTTGATAACAAGATTGCTACATTACAAGGAACTCAGAAGAAAGAGATGGAAATAATGAAAGCTCTTATTCTTAAAGAATTTAAAAATATTAATGTTGCAGATGCTCAAGGTTATAGTTCTCCTACTTCATACAGAAAGAAGATGGGTATGCAAGGTAAGTGGACTCCTGAAATGGAAGAAGCATACAAGCAGATTAGAGAAGGTAACTTAAATATTGATAACTTAGGAATAGTATGGCAACCTCTTAAACCTTTTGTGTATTCTCAAATAAGAAAGACTAGTGGTGCAACTACTATGAGTGAGTTAAAAGTCCCTGTTCAAAATAAGAATAGTGAGTACCTATTACTTATAGCAGATGCTATTATGAGGTCTGGAAAGCAAGTTAATAAGCTGCAAGCTATCTTTGATTTTATGGAGGAAAGTGCTTATGATAACAGTAACTATAATGGTAAAGGAATTGATACAATTCAATTTATTTCTGCTGTAAACTCAGGTGGTATGGGAGCTATTGATGTTAATAGTGCTGAATCTTATGAAGAAGTTAAATCTTTATTAGAAGAAGCAGCATATTACCATAAGGATAGAAGTACTACTTCTGATAATGATAATGATAGGTATAATGAACAGTATGTTCATACTATTCCATTTGAAGATTATGGTATTCAGCAAGAAGTCCCTGCTCATTTATCTGACCATAAACAAGCTATGGGTTCTCAGGTTAGGATACTTAGTGTAAGTGATATTTCTGAAAAAGCTAGATTCAATATTAATGGAGAAGAGTATGATAGAGACAAACTTCATAAAGAGTATTTTAATTTGATAGCTGAAAATATCAGAGATAGTTATGAACAATTAAAGAAAGACCTTGGCTTGTCTGGAAGTAGATTAGAACAAAATCAGAAATTATCAGCATTACTACAAGAAACAATACTAAAAGACCAAAGATATGGTTCTGACTTATTGAGAGCTTGTAGTCTTGATGAAAATGGAGAATTTATAATTCCTCCTAGTGACCCTATTCAATCAGTTAGAATACAACAGTTGCTTAATTCTATTATAAAAAGTAGAATTAATAAGCAAAAAGTACAAGGAGGTCCAGCTGTACAGGCTTCTGCTTTTGGTTTGTCTGATGATTTACATATTATTTGGCAGGATAAAGATGGTAACTTGTTACAAACTAGGGAAGAATTTAAGGGTACTGATGCACAGTATAAAAAGTATGTAAAAGATAATCAACATTCTGTTGCTTACTTTGAATGCTATGCCCCTATTCCATCAAAGGAAATGGAAATGGCACTACTTAAACCTGATGGTGGCTATATGACTCCTCAAGAAGCTATTGATAAGAACATTATTACTAAAGAAATGCTTAAAGCTATTGGATATAGAATTCCAACTGAAGATAAGTATTCTATAATGCCTCTTATGATAAAAGGCTTTGTTCCTAAAGCTGCTGGAGAAGCTATTATAATGCCTAAGGAAATCACTACTATTACTGGTTCTGACTTTGATATTGATAAGATGTATATTATGTTTAAGGAATTCCAAAAAGAAGAAACTGTTAAATGGAAAACTTTAAAAAGAGATATTCTTAAGTCAAGACCTAAAGGACAGAAAGAGAAGTATGAAAATATGCTTGATATTGCTATTGATGAAATAAAGAATGGTAATATAGCATTTAGTGAAGACTCTTTTGAAATGGGAGTGTATGACTACTTAAATGACAATGCTAGTAGATATAAAACTGTTAAATTTGTAGAAAAAGGTAGAAATAAAACAGGAGATAGAAATAATAAGATTTTTGATATTCAATGGGCGGTATTAACTAATCCAGATACTATGGAGAAAATGTTTAACCCTGGCTCCTTTAATGTTCAAAAGAAGAGTGCAAGAATTATTAGTATCTTAAAGTCTAATAAGAAGTACACTTATAGTAAATTAAGTAATATGACTTTAGAACAGCTAGATAAAATTATTGAATCTTCTTCTAATCTTAATATTGTATTTCCTTCTACCCAAGTATATTTCCATAAGCAGAATATGACCGCAGGTAAGTTAATTGGTATTTTTGCAAATAATAATACTAGTCATGCTTTCTTATCTATGCAAGATATTCATTTTAATATTAATGAAGAAAATGCTTTTACATTTAACGGTATTACTATAGATAATACTCATAATAATAAAGTAGATAATCTTGTAGGTAAAGATGGTACTTTAATTAGTAAAACTATTGCAGGATTCCTAGCTGCTTCTGTAGATGCTGTTAAAGACCCTGTTCTTAACTATATGAATTTAAATACTATGACAGCTAATCCAGCTATGGTATTGGCAAGATTAGGGTTTGATAGTGATAGTATAGGAATGCTTCTTACACAACCTATTATTGAGAAAATTACTAGTGAATACTTCAAGAGAAACAATGAAGGGTATGCTCCTATTGAAGATATTATAGAAGAGGAACTTGAAAGTATAGACATTAACTATAAAGCTTTAGACAAAGATTTGATTAATACAGATTTTACTAAAGAAGAGCTAGCTAAAGGAATATCTAGAGGAGATAGTACTACAGAGTTTCAAGTAAGAACTTTATTATTATTCCAAAGATTGGCTGAGATGGGTAAGAATTTGAATACTCTTACTTTCTTAACTAAATTCAATTCTGTTACTAATGCTGTTGGTCCTACTATAGCTGATACATTTGTAATGAGAGAAAGATATAATAGATTCTTAGATGAAATGAATAGTGAAAATCCTCCTTTTAATTCTGCCGCTGTTGATGTTATTGATAATAATGCAATGCTTAGTGCTTTCTATGAAACTACTGTAGGTGATGAAGGGGCAAGTGTGGCAATATTCAGTAATTATTTCCCTCATTATTCTAGTGCCTTTACTACAGTACTTGGATTATTAAGAGAAACTACTAAAGGTAATATTGATAGTAAAACTATTAATAAACTGATTAATGATTTTATTCTTTATAAGCTTACTATAGGGGACAATCCAGTACTCGATGGTAGTTATAAAAGTAGAGATAGATACATTAACAGATTTGTTAAGGAGTTCTCTGAAAAATCTAAAGAAATAGTTGGAAATGACTTTATAAATATTATTAGTATTGCTCCTAAAAATGCTAAGTGTCCTGTAGAAGCTTTAGAATCTAGAACTGGTGGTTATTCTATAGATGTTCAAGAAAGAGTTAAAGACGGATGGGGTGATTTATTAGGAAATGAATCTACTAATTCATTAGGTCAAGATTTATTCTTCTATAATCTATTTAGAAGTGGATTTAACTTTAGTCCTAAAAATTCTGGACATTTAGCATCAGTAGATGTAAGAAGAGCTATTCCAGGATATATTGAAGCTATTTCTAATCCTGAATTTGAAGATAATTCGGTAATAGCTGAAGAGTTTTTAAATCAGTTTAGAAGAAATCATACTCAAGATGTTAAAATAGTCCCTATTCTTAAACCACATAATAAAGTCGAATATAAAAAGAGTAAGAATATAAGGAAAGAGAATATTATTACCTTTAGATTTGATAAGCTAAGAAAAACAGGCATGAGACCTATTATTGTTAGTGATAACTCTCAAGGTATTACTTGGGCACCTGTTATTATATATGATGATAAGGTATATATGAATCCTGTAGGAACAGACAATTCAGTGACTTACACTGAAACTACTCCTTTAGGAAATGCTAATAACTTCTTAGAATATAGTTATAATGAAGGCTCATCTATGAAGTCTGTTATAGGTAATAGTTCTATGGAAAAAGAAAATCCTAATCCTGCTCCTCACAATCCTTCAGTACAAGATGAAAAGAAAAAGAAAAAATCTTGGACTTCAGATGAAATCAATCAGGCTATTAATAATGTATTCGGTACTAGAGAAGCAGAAAGCATAGCTAAAAAGATTGATGAAGGAGAAGCTACAAATAAAGACTTTGTAGATTATGTGGCTAATAGAGTAATTAAGGGATTAAATGCTAGTGATAGTCTAATGCCTGTAGTAACTAATAAGATTGAGGATATTATTAAAAGTAATAATTTTTGTAAGTAATGGCTAGTTGTGTAATAAAACCTACCATTAAAGTAGGAAATGAGGAAAGAGAAAGTAAGTTGTTTAGCGACTTACTTTCCTTTACTGGTAATAGAGATAGTGCCCAAATTATATGGGCACTATCTCAAGTACCAGATATTATGAAAGGCTTGAATGTAAATAGAGATGAAAATGGAGAACCTACCTTAGAATCTTTAGATAAAGCCTTAAACATTAAATCTCTTCTTGACAATAATTTATCATTATTAGGAGAAAAAATATCTTTAGGAGCTACTGATAGTAAAGGTAATAATATAGTTCATAAAAGACCTGAACTTATCATAGATAAGGTTATTAAATTTAACGAATCTAATCCTGCTTTAGTTGCAGATGTTTCTAAAAATGAAGAAGGGTATGTAATATCAGTAGAGGAAAAGAATAATAGTAACTCTGATTCTCCTGCAAGATTAATGTTTAATAATAGTTTAAATAATAAACTGTTAGGCATTATGAGAAGCTTAGGATTTGATGTTTCTATTAATAGTACAATGTCTTACAATGGAATGTTTAATCCTTTAGATGCTAGACCTACTGCTGAAGGTCTAAGAGCAGTAATTCAAATTGCTAAAGGACAAAGGGGAGAAGATGCTTTTCCTGAAGAATTCAGTCACTTTATTATAGAAGGACTTACTCAATTGCCTTTAGTTAGTAGATTATTAGAGTCTCTTAGAAATCCTAGAGCAGTAGAAGAAGTATTAGGAGACAGCTATAATAAATACAGAGAACTTTATGGCAATGACTTTTATATGCTTCAAAAGGAAGCTGCTGCTAAATTGCTTCAACAACATATAGTTGAAGGAAAAGCTATAACCAGAGAATCTTTCGTAGATAGAATATGGAATTTTGTCAAAGGATTGTTTAGTAAACTTAATGAGCAAAGTATTGACGATGCAATAAATGAAGCTAATCAAGGAGCTGCTAAGTTAGCCAGTATGGTTATAGATGAATCTATTCTTCCTCTAGTAGATAAAGATGCTATACTTGGAGGTAAGCCTATGTATAGTGTAGGTGCTGAAATAAACAAACTAGAAAATTTGGCAAACAGAGCTTTAGAAGTAGCTAGTAGAAGACTTAGAATACTTATGCTTAGAAGCAAGAGTGGAAAGTATAGTGAAGAAGATTCTAAGTCTGTTAAGAACCTACAATATTTAATAGACAAAAAGAAGTATTCAAAAAGCTGTCTTGCATTCTTAACTGATAGTTTAAGTCAGATTGAGCAATTAGATAGACAACTAAAAAGTATTAAATCTTCAGATGTTAGAAGGGATTCTGATTTATCTAAAATTAAGAGAGTAAGTAGTTTGCTTAGAAATATTAAAGACTTCTCTGAAGGATATGCTCCTATTATTGAAGATATGATTACTATTAAAGCTATGCAGGAAAGGGGAGAAATAGATTTGACTGAAGAAGATGCAGAATTAATAAGTCAAAAAGCTTCTGATGTATTCCGTATAGTGAAAAATATTAATTCTCAATATCAATCATTAAGATATAATACAGTATATAACTTTCTAAAACTTTATTGGGGAGAAGATAAAGTCATAGATGTAGGTCATAATAAAGGTAAACAACTTACTTTAAATATGATTATGGATATGGCTGATAAAGATATTAATGGTGTAGACAGATGGATTAGTTCTATGGGAGATTCGTCTGATGCTTTATTATCATTAATAGACAAAGCTGTAAAAGTATCTCATTCTAATAGAGACAACCTATTAGTAGATGTTATGAATGATTTAAGAGGTGCCCAAAAGAAACTTCAAGATGCTGGGCATACTTCTGAATTTATGTTTGAAAGAGATAAAGATGGTAATTTAACTGGTAGGATAATTAGTAATATAGACTTTATTAAATTTAACAAAGAAAGAAAGGAATATTTAGAGAAGCTTAAGAAAGAGGGTCTTGAAGGTTATAAAATAAAGACCAGAATTGAAAAGTGGGAAGCTGATAGGACAGAAGTAATTGTTATAAATGAGGAAACAGGAAGAAAAGAAAGAGTTCCTTCTAAGTCTTTATATAGCAGTAATGCTTTGGATTCTTTGGATTCTGCTCAAAGGGAGTACTACAATTCAATGCTGAAAGCTAAATCATTGTTAGATGATTTATTGCCTACAAGATTTACAAATACTTATAGAGCTATTCAGATAAGAAATGATATGACTGAAGTAATATTTAACAATATTACAGACCCTAAGAAAGCATCTAAACTTGCTATTGAAAATCTAAAAGATAAGTTTTTAAGAAGAAGTGATGATACTGAGTTTGGAGGAGACGAAATCAGTAATCTATTTACTACATTTTCTGGTAAACCTATTGATAGATTACCTATCTATTATACTACAGAACTTGAAGATATGAGTAGATTAAGTACTGACTTTACATCTTCAATGCTTGCATATGCTGGAATGGCTATTAACTATAGTGAAATGAATAAAATTATAGATGCTTTAGAACTAACTAAAGATTTAGCTATGGATAGAGAAGTTCAACAGTATAGTGGAGATAAAAAATTAGTAGAATCTTTTAAAGTTCTTCATAAAAAATTCAGTAAGTCTTATTCTGTGTCAGGTTCGCAATCTAATATAGGTGATAAACTAGAAGATTACTTCCAGTCTGTTATTTATGGCAGAAGTAAAAAAGACCAAGGTACTATTATAGGAAATGTGGATACAGCTAAAACATTAGATACTTTAAGAAGTTATACAGGAGTCATAGGATTAGGTCTTAACTTATTCTCAGCTATTGGTAATATTACTGCTGGTAAAATGCAAATGTTTATTGAATCAATAGGAGGGGAATACTTTAACTATAAGAATATGGCTATAGGCAAAAAGAACTATTGGGCTATGATGCCTGAATATATGGCTGAATTAAATTCTATTAAGAAAACTAATAAGATGGCTTTACTTATAGATAAGTTTGATGCTCTCGAAGAATTTCATAGTAATTTTAGAAATACTAATTACTATAAAGGACCTTTAACTAGAATTATAGGTTCTGCAAATCTTTATTTTCTTAACAATTTAGGTGAGCATTATTTACATACTAGAAATATGTTATCTATATTAGATGCTTATAAAGTTAAGGATAGTTCAGGTAGAGAACTTAGTTTATTTGATGCCTTTGAAGTAGTAGATACTAAGGATGATAAAGGCAATTCTATATCATCAAGTATTAAATTAAAAGATGGTATAACTAAATTAGATGGTAGTGAAATTACTAATGAAGACTTTACAGATTTAAAACTAAAAATAGGTAAAGTTAATCAGTCTCTTAATGGTGCATTTAATGAAGATGATAAAGGAGCAATACATAGAAATGCCTATGGTAGATTAGCTATGCAGTTTAGACAGTGGATGCCTGCTCATTATGGTAGAAGATTTGATAAAGCTAGATATGATGCCAGATTAGGACAATGGAGAGAAGGTTACTATAGAACAGCTTTTAATTTTGGTCTTGAATTATTAAAGGATGCTAGAAGAGCTAAATTTGATATAGCTACTCATTGGAATGAATTGAGTCAACACGAAAAAGCTAACCTTAGAAGGTCTTTGTCTGAAATGGGAATGTTTGCAGCATTATCAGTATTAATATCTATGTTAGGTGCTCCTGAAGATAGGAAAGGAGTATGGCATGATAGAATGATTCTTTATTCCCTAAATAGAATGAAACTTGAAACAGGTGCTTCTATGCCCCTTAATTCTGAATTTCTTACTAACATATGGACATTATTACAAAGTCCAGCAGCAGCTCTTAAACAGATAGATAATCTAACTAATTTAGTTAGATTTGATAAAATGTTTAATGAGATTGAATCAGGTAGATATAAAGGATGGAGTGAATATGAAGCTGATTTAGTTAAAACACTTCCTATTTATGGACAAATTAGAAAAGTTGTAGATATTGAAAATGAATCATATATGTTTAACATATTCAATAGATAATAACAAAAAAGAGAGGGTAGTTTTCACTATCCTCTCTTTTTTTCTTATCTACAGTTCTTAATAGTCTCTATAAGTGAATCAAATGCTTTTTGGTTATTAATAGTATCTAAGTTAGGCAAATCATTGTTAGGGTCATTAATGAAATTCATTAAATCACTAACCGATTTAAAACCTAGTTCTCTTACTACACTTCTATTAGCTCTGATTAAAGTTTCAAAAGTTTCTGTTCCTGTATTAAGTTCTTCAGCACTTCTAGTATTAGAAGGATTAAAGGAATTGCTTAAACTAGGACCTTTCTTCATCATAGATTCTTCTTTATCTTCTATTCTAGAAGCTCTTTCAAGTATACTTTTTGGTTTAGAATCACCCTCTTCCTCTTCTCCAGCCACTTCGTAAGGTAATTTAGAATCTTCTCTAGATACTCTTTCAAACAATGACTCTTCTGAAGATTCAGAAGGTTCTTCTGTTTCATATGGTAAAGTACTTTCTTCTCTACTTACTCTTTCCCATTCACTTCTAAAATCTTCTACTTCAGCCTTTTTAGTTGTCTTACTAGCCTTTTCCAACATAGCTTCAAGTTCTTCTCCTGTCTTTATTCTATAATTAATAACACCAAACTTTTCACCTGTAGAGTAAGCACCTAAGTATAATTTGTCATTACCTTCTATAGGATTAATAGTTCCTGCCTTAATTTTACTTATAAACTTAACTTCGTCAATAGTGTTTTGGTCAGTAATTTGTTCATCACCTTTGTATACTCCTTCGTTAGTTAGTCTATATGTTTCTCCATTATGTATAATAGTTTCGCCAGATATTTCACTATTTATTCCTCTTTCGCCAGTATGTCCCTTAGAAGGTTTTCTGTCTTCTATAGGTTTACCTGTTTCCATATTAGGAAGATATAAATCAAAACTGGCATTGACATTATGTAATTGAATTATATCTGTAGTAAGTATATTACTATTCAATAAATCTTCTACATAATCAGAATCTGTTAATTTAGATATAGATACTTGGAATCTTAAATCTAAATCATCACTTTGTAGAGCATCTAGAATGGCTTCTATTTTTTCATCTATTTCAAGTCCTTCTCCTATATTATTTTCAAATCCTTCTATAGATATAGAAACTTCATCATCACTAGTTTTATTAAACAATAATGTAATACCTTCTGGAAAATATAATATCTCTTCCAAATCATATTTAGCAAGACTTCTCTGATAATCTGATTTGTTAGGGTCTACTATATCTCTGAGGTCATCAATTATTCTCTGTATTAAAGGAGACTCTCTGTTAGATTCCAAATCATAACTACTATTAAACCTGCTTACTTTTACAGCTTTTGCATAGTATCTACCATCAGCCTCTTTTGTCATTAACCATATAGAACCTTCTCTTGGATTATCATTATTTTGATTTAAAGGAACTATTTCATCTTGGTCTCCTAAAGTAGGAGTTCTAAAATCTCCATCTTTATAGTAAATACCAAAGTGAGGCTTTTCTCCATGAAGAATATCTTTAAGAGGTCTTTGTCTAACAGTGTCAGTTTCAGTAGACTTAACCATTCTTCCGCTGTATATATGTCTAATTTTATTAGTCATACTTGATACAAAAAATTCAGAAGTATTGTCCCCCCTTTCGTCTGATAAGTAGTCTATTAACTCATTATAAGACCTAGTAGATTCTGCATTATCCTTATTAAATCCTAGAGTACCAACTACTTGGTACTGTTTGTTATCTTGGGCTGTAATAGCATTTATTGGTACTACATTATCTGTTACTTCTATAGCTAGTAATACAGTATTCTTTAAAGGTCCTGAAGCTACAGTTATATAATGAATAGGAATATTATTATCTTTATTAAATAAATCTCCCAGTCTTCCACTATCAACAAACTCAAATGCTCCTAGTTCAATTAATTTAGGAACTCTTGGGTCATTATACTGTACTGCTCTTCTAGTACTTCTATTTTTTAAGTCATTAAAATTAAATTGAGTTACTGCCCAACTTCTTAAGTAATTTGCTAATGTATCCTGTTTAGTTACAGCATTGGTTTCTGAATTCCCTTCATTTGAATCATCATCTTCAGAGTGTATAGGAGGATTTTTTCTATTTTCTAATTCTCTTTCGGCAATCTTCTTAACTGCATCTGAATCTTCTTTATTTTTTTCTGCACCTTGTAATGTAGATTTTCCTTTAGTTACATCCTCTAAATCTTCTTTACTAGCAGCCTTTATAGATTCATCTGGAGTAGCTTTTCTCTTAGGTCTGTCCTCTTCTCTTTGTAAAGCATCAGGAGTATCAGTGTCTTTTCCTGCTTTGTCTAATATACCTCCTGACTCTTCTGAAGACTCTAGCATTTCTGCATCAGGAATACCATCTTCATCAGTAGCTACGTCTAAAGCTCCTTTTTTCTTAACTTTCTTTTTAGCTTTTCTCTTATCTTTTTTAGTGGATTCTTTTGACTCCATATGGTCTGTATAAGCATCCATTATACTCAATAATTCATCAGCTATAGGCTTATCTACATTATTTATACCTTCTACGATAATTAATTTAGCTTCTTCTAAATTATTAGCACTATTTAAAGCATCATTAATTATATTAGCTGCACTAATAGTTTCAGGAGTTTGTGCTTTTCCTCCTATTATATCCATTATAGTTTTACTAGAATCTTCTAATTCTTTGTAGTCATTAGCTAAATTCTTTAAGGTTTCATTTTCACTTTCCTGTAATCTATTTATTACATTTTCTCTAAGGGAAGGGTCTATACTAGATAATCCTTCTCTTAATTCCTTAATAGTAGTAGCGTTTGACACACTTGAAATAACTTTATCTATTTCCTTATTTTGAATGTTATTTAATACATTGTTAATTTCTTGTTGAGCTTCAGCTGTAAATAACTCAGGATTTTCAGCCAATTGAGTATATTTAGATATAAATTTACTTCTAGCAGAATATAACTTAATAAGGTCTATTAAGTTTTCAGAAATTTTCTTTACACTAAGAGGGTCCATTGTCTGATATTCCTCGGCATTAAGCATGTCTTTAAGAGCTACTATTTGAGAGAACATACTTTCAGAGAACTCTTGGTGTCTTCTTCTAGCCATAGCTTCTCTATTCTTTTCCCAAGTACTTTGTCCCCTTTTGCCTTCTAAAGTAGATAAAGGAAGTATTACTTCTCTATAAAGATAATCTTCTACAGCCTTAAGAGATTCAGATAAACTTCCAGATTGTTCCTCAAATCTATCAAAAGCTTCCATAGCTTGTATTCTTAAATCATCCAATTTAAGGTCAGCATAATGACTATTTTCAGTATAGAATTCATACATTTCTTTAGTAAGTCTTTCTATTTCTGATTTATAGTTAGCTCTTGCTTCTTCTTTATTTACTCTATCTTCTTCTGTAAGTAAATCTAACCTAGAAGACATTCTATCATATCTCTTTTGAAGTTCTTCTCTCTTTAGTCTAGCCTTCTTTCTAATATGTTGAATAGCTCCACCTAATTTAACAGCACTTTGTCCTCTAGCCATTTCTTTCTCTCTTATGAGAGCTTCGATTCTGGCTCTTCCCTCTTCTGTAGGAATATTCTTATCCTCTATGATTTTATTGATTTCATCTACTACATTATTATCATCTGCTAAATGGTTAACCATCCATTCAAGATTACCTAATGTTGTATTTACATCAACTCCAAATCTATCACTAATTTCTTTAGCTTTACTACCTATAGTAGACTGTATATCATTGATAATACTTTTAGTTCTACCTTCCCAGTCATCTACTTGAGTCATCATCCAAGTAAGTTCTTCTAGATGGTCTGAAGAAATATTATCTCCATATAATGTCTTTAAGTCATTACTTATTTTAACATAACTATCAAGTTTCTTTCTAGCATCTTCTGCTTGCTTCTTAACATGACTAATTACTTCATCATCAGTTTTTCCTTCAAATAAAGACTTTCCTGTTTCTTTATCTATAGTCATAGACCTAATGTCATTAGCATCATCTACAGTCACATTACTTGCTTCATCTATCATATCATATAAGTCCTGTAATCTTCCAGCCTTATCAAACATAATAGCATCACTTACAAACTGTGAATGTTCTGCATTCTTATAGTCAAAGTTATCTCCTTTATCTAATGCAGCTTCCATATCATTCTGGTATTTATTATGTCTAATAGTACCTTGATAGTAGTTTACAAAATCAGGAGATTGTACTCTTTTGTTAAGAGCATCTGCTATAGTAATAGCTTCTTTACTTATATTTCTAGCATCTTGAATATCTTGCCATAATTCACCTTCAAGAGATATAGAAGGTCTTCTTCTACCTTGTGAATCTTTACTGAATCCTATTTTAGGAATACCTAGAGCACCTGTTAAGAATCCTAAGAAACCCTCTTCCCATCTATCAAAGTTACCATAAGTATTTGATGCACCTTTAGCTATTGAATTTAACCATCCTGCCGTTTCTTCTTCAGCATCTGGATTAATCTTTGCACCAAAGAAATCATTTATTTCTGAAGCATATTTCAAACCTGCTGTTTCTGAAGTAAATGCTTGTGACATTTCTTCATTCATTTCAATAAATGGATTAGTAGCAGCCCTCAAATATTCTCTTCTTGCTATATCTTTATTTGCAGTAAACCCTTTCTTTACAGTACCTTTAACTAGATTCTTAGCTTGTCTTCCAGTATTATATCCTCCAGATATAAATCTACCATATTGCCATAAGTTAGAAGCAGATAATAATGCTACATTAGCACCAAATATAACATTAGCCATATTAGCTCTATCTTCAGCTAACTTCTTTAAACCTTCTGTATGCTGTTCTTCAATAGCTCTCTTTCTTCTTTCCCATTCCTTTTGACCTTCTGGATTAACAATCATTGAGACATGTCTACCATCTCCTACATTAACAAGACCAAACCATTCAGGATGTTCTTCCCATAATTGAGCTTCTATATTTTCTACTTGCTTATTCTTATAATCTTCTAGTAATTGACTATTGTAATCAAACCACTGCTTTGAATTATTAATAGCTTCAATTCTACCTTCCCCCATAGCACTGTTTACAGCACCTATAGTTTTAAGTTGCCACTCTACATTTTTAAGTTGTTTAGCAGCTCTTCCTAAATCATCAGTAAGCTTTACTCCATCCATAAAAGCATCACCAGATTTATATGCTTTTGCTATTTCACTTGCAGTATTAAGAGTTTTTCCAGAAGCAGTAGTTACTGCACCTTTGAAAGCATCTCTTACTCCTTTAAGGCCCATAGCTTTAGACATAAGACCTGCTGTAACTCTAGCATTATAAGCAGCACCTATAGTGAATCCCATATTCTTTAGGAACTTATCTCCTATAAAGTTGGCTGAAAATATATGGTCAGTCCAAGGTCCTTCTTGCTCTTCTTTAGTATAGTAATTAGGAAGTATACTTTCCATACTTTCATTTATCTGAGCAAGTATAGTACTAACTGGATTATTAATAAACTGATTACCTAGCTCTCTTAAAGGATTATCACTATTAGCAATATCATCAGCATTAGCTAGTACATTTAAAGCACCTGCTATATTACCTGCAATACCATCAGCAAAAGTAGTAGCTGCTAATACTGTACCTTTAGCTATACCAGCTGCTATTTTATTATACCAAGGTTGTATATTAGCTCTAGCTTCATTTATATCTGATAATTCTCCCATAGTAGATATTTCATCGTCATATCTACTAGTACCATATTCTTCAGTGCCTACATCTTCAGTAGGTTTTATAGCACTATATAAAGGAATAGAAGACCTTATTAAGCTTCCATATTTAGGAAGCTTTATATTAGCAAAAGAGGATAATACATTATCCTCTTTTTGCATGTTTATTCCTTTTAATCCTTTAATTCCTTCAACTCTAGGGTCTTTTAACTCTCTTTCCATATTTAATCTTAATCATTACCACTCCAAATATTAGCTTTACTAGAAGTTCTAGATGCTTCTGGAGTACCTGTATTATAATACTCATTTAAAATTCCCATTCCTACACTTAAAAGATTATTAAAGCCTTTAGTAGTTTCTTCAGAATCATCACTATTAAGCCATAGTTCCGATATTGATTTTAGATACTTACTCAAAGATGTAGGTCCAAAAGGAGAATTTACTTGTATATTACCAAATGCAGCTTCTATATCCACATCATAATTACCATATTTAGATGATATCAATCTAACTGTATTAGAGCTAGGATAGTAAGCAAGACTTGTACTGTTATCACTAAACAGCTTTGATATTTCCTCTTGTGTAGGAGCTGAATTATCACTAGTCTTTTTTATTCTTTTTTTAATTTCAGTAGCATCTGTTAAATCTGCTATACCTCCAAACAATTGTGGATATAACTTATCCATAAGTATTTCTGAATTTAACCTATTAAGTTTTGCTCCTCTAGTTAAAGTAGCTGCCTTTTTTACATCCTTTTTTATTAATGTTTTTAGTTCATTTATATCAGAAGTTCCATATTTCTGAACTAAAGAGTTATAAGCAGTTAATCTAGGGTCTTCTACTTCTTCATATCCTACTACATTGTATCTTTGTGTATTAGGATTATAGGCATACTTTTCTTTTTTTGTAGTTTTAGGAGTCTCCCCACTATTTACAGCACTTTCATATTCTGAAAGTAATTCAGAGAGAGAATTCAATTCTTTAGTATTTATATCTTCATTTGCAGTAACTTCACTTCCTATCCATTCAAAAGGTAAATCTGTGTCTTCTACAGGAGGATTATCATCTCCTCCATTTACTTCTTTTTTAAGTTTTTTTAACTGCCATTGTTCATATTCATTCATATAAGAAGAATCTTTCTGTACCT
>JAZNOG010000074.1:0-6361 GCA_045580645.1 Bacilli bacterium | reverse complement strand
GTTTTTTCTTCCATTTCATATTTTTTAGAAGTTATTACATTCTTAGAAAATAGTGATTTTTCTTTTACATTTATCATTTGTTCTCTCCTTTCAAAAGACAATATAAACTATTACATAGATATATGCAAATGACTATTTTTTAATTTTAATATATAAAAAAAGAAGCAAAAACAAAGTTTGCTTCCCTAAATTATATATAATTGAATATACTTTTTATATCCAAATATCAAAAACATATATATTTTAAATTTCTTTACCTTTTCTTTAAAAAACAAAAAAGAGCCTTAAGCTCTTGATACATACTTACCATCACTAGTAGATATAACAACACTTTCACCCTCATTTATAAATAAAGGAACCTTTATAGTATATCCAGTTTCAAGTGTTGCATCTTTCATCGCATTTGATGTAGTATTTCCCTTAACACCTGGTTCAGTACTTGTAACAACCATTTCTATTTTATCTGGAAGGGATATTCCTAAAACTTCTCCTTCATAGAATGTTATATCAATTGTTAAATTTTCTTTTAAAAATTTTACATCATCACCAAGTATTTTTTTATCTAAATCTATTTGTGAATAATCATTCATATCCATAAATGAATAAGCATCACCAGAATTATATAAAAATTGCATTGGTCTTCTTTCTATTCTAGCAGATTCTACCTTTATTCCTGAATTAAATGTATATTCAATAGTAGATCCAGTTCTTAAATTTTTTAACTTAGTTCTAACAAAGGCAGCACCTTTTCCTGGTTTAACATGTTGAAATTCTAAAACTACAAATAAGTTTCCGTCAACTTTAATAGTCATACCAGTTTTAAAATCATTTACATTTATCATATTAAATCTTCCTTACTTTATTATTTTTCTTCTTTATGAGCAGTATGTTTTTTACATTTAGGACAATATTTATTAAGTTCTAAACGTTCAGTAGTATTTTTTACATTTTTTTCAGTTCTATAGTTTTGTTCTTTACAAACAGTACAAGTAAGTGTTTTTCTTTGTCTATTTTCTAATTTTGCCATAATATCCCTCCTCATTTCCAAATGTATTATACCAAATTTTGTATAATAACACAAATACTTTTTAAAAAAAATATAGTAATAATACTATATCTATTTACTAATTGGTGGACTGTTAGGGACTCGAACCCTAGACCCACTGATTAAGAGTCAGTTGCTCTACCAACTGAGCTAACAATCCATAAATATAGCAAATTACCATTTAATTATACAACAAATTTTATTTTTTTCAAGTTTTTTTATAAATTTTCTTTAAAAAAACAAAAGAAGCATTTGCTTCTTAAAATTTTACTTCTGGAACTTTTTTATCTTCTTCTGTTACTTCAAAGAATTTTGCTTCTTTAAATCCACTTATTTTAGCTACTATATTTGAAGGAATCATTTGAACTTTATTATTATACTTTAATACAGAATCATTATAAAACTGTCTAGCATAACTAATTTTATCTTCAGTATCCTTTAAATCATTTTGTAAAGATACAAAGTTTTCATTAGCTTTCAAATCAGGATAAGCTTCTGCTAAAGCCATAAGTTTATTTAATGCAGTAGTAAGTTCTCCTGAAGCTTTCATTTCATCCTCAGGTGTTTGAGCAGTAACAAAAGTATTTCTTGCTTTTATTACATTTTCTAAAGTTTCCTTTTCATGTTTTGCATAACCTTTTACAGTTTCAACTAAATTAGGAATTAAATCAGCCCTTCTTTTTAATTGAACATCAATTTGAGCCCATTGATCATCTTTCTTATTTCTAAGAGTAACCAAACCATTATAAGTAGCCACAAAATAAATTAGTAATAAAACTAAAACTATAATAATTATATATACCATATTTATATCCTCCTATCACAATTATATTAAATAAAATTATTTTTTACAAGTTTATTTGCATATTTTTAAAATTTATTTCACATATTAAAAATGGTGAGAATATGGATTTAGATATAAGAAGACATGTTATTAGTAATTTAAAAGAAGATAAAGCAGGAAGTATACTTGACACTATAAACGAATCAGTAAATATAAAAGATGAAATGGTTCTACCAGGTCTTGGTGTTATTTTAGAATTGTTTTGGAATGAATTAACAAAAGAAGAAAAAAATAAAATTGCTAATATCATAGAAAAGAAGATTGAAAACAAATAATCAATCTTCTTTTTGTTTTAATTCTATAATTGTAGAACCTCCAGTAAAAATATCTATTTTATAATCTTTAACAAACTTATTTGTCTTTAACATTTTATGAATAGTATCTTTTAATATAAATGTTCCTTTTCCATGAACAATGACAACTAATTTATTATTTAATTTATAATTATCTAAAATAAATTCTTTTGCTTTTAATAAAGCAGATATTCTATCATATCCATGCAAATCTAACTTAGGCAAATCTTTAAATAACATATAATTATTTATCATTTTACCTTCCCTTACCTCTTTTTTCTTCAATTTCCATTTGATGTTCATAAATATAATCTAATCTTACTTTCACTTCACTCTTTAATATTTCAAGTTTCTTAAGCATAAGTTTATACTCTTCATCTTTCATATATTCTCTATATCTTTGAATAATAAGTGATTTAAATTTGGCTATTTCATCTAAAACTAAATGAAGTGGTGTATCATCTTCAGAATCATCCTCATAAATAATAGATAGCATTTTTATTATTTTTTCCAATGTTCTATGACACTTTTTATCTACTAATTTTTCTATTAAACTTGGATTAATTATAACCATTTTATTTACATTTATCATATCCTTTATTTCTAAATTATGCTTAGGTTTTACATTATATCCTTTTAAATTTTCGTATTCCATATACGTAATAGAATCAGCCTTTGCTTCCTTTTGCACTACAAAACGTTTATTAATAGCCATTTAAATCACCTTCTAATTATTTTTCTTTTCGTTTGTCCTTTTTATTTGTTCATTTCTTCTAAATTCTGCTATTTTTTTATGATCACCTGAAAGAAGAACTTCTGGGACTTTTAAACCTCTAAAATCTCTTGGTTTTGTCCATACAGGATAATCAACAAAATCATTATTAAATGTTTCACTTTCAAGTGATTCTTTATTAATTACTCCATCAAGCAATCTGGTAATAGAATCTGTTATTGCCATTGCAGGAATTTCCCCACCAGTTAATACAAAATCACCAAGTGATATTTCTAAATCCGCTAACAACCTTATTCTATCATCAAAACCTTCGTAGTGTCCACATATAAAGATTAAATGTTTATTATTTTTAAGTTCAAATGCCATTTGTTGATTATATCTTTTTCCATCTGGAGTAAGAAGTATAACAATAGAATCATCACTTTTAATAGACTCTACACAATCAAATATAGGTTGAGGCATTAAAACCATACCACATCCTCCACCAAATGGTGTATCATCTACTTTATTATGAGGATCAAGTGTATAATTCCTAAAATTAATTATATTAATTTCTACAATTCCTTTTTCTATTGCTCTTTTAATAATAGATTCATTTAAAAAACCAGTAAACATTTCAGGAAACAAAGTTAAAATGTCTATTTTCATAATATCAATCCTTCTATATCTTTAAAATATATTTTTTTATCTTCTAAATCAACTTTTTCTATAAAATTATTATTTTTTGGTATATAAAACTTATTATTTATTACAAACAACATATTATTTGAACCCGCATCAACTATATTTGTAACAACACCTATTTCATCATTATAGACACAAGTAAGACCAATTAAGTCTTCATCTAAATAATCATTTTCTATTACAAGCTCTTCTTTATTAAAATATACACTTTCTTGTTTATACTTTATAACTTTAGATATATCATCAAGAGTCTCAAAAGTAACCATATCATAATTTTGATGAACCCTATAACTTAAAAGTTTAAAAGGAATCTTATCCTTTCCAATATACAAAATATTATTAATTTTAAATACTTTATCCTTATACTTAAAATTAGACCTTATCTTAAGTTCTCCCTTAATACCATGAGTAGTAATAATTTTTCCAATAAATATATATTCCATAAACACTCCATAAATAATTTGATAATTATATTATAAAACAAAAAGATAGAAATTTCTATTATTATTTCTATCTTTAGTATATTTTTATTCTGGATAACCTGTTGTGATTGTTACCACATTTGTAGAATAGCTTGGAACAGTTCCTGTTATAAATGGTGTTCCTGCTGTTCCTGTTATGGCGTTAGTCCAATCAAATGTTTTTCCTGAATTATTATATATAGTTGTTAAATTTGGATTATTTACATATGTTTTTCCATTTGACGTAGACGTGCTGTTTGATGATAAAAACGCAGACTTTCCTATTCCTGTCGATGCTGTAAGATTAGAGTTTTCTCCAATTACTACATAACTTAGGTTGTTATATGCAAATGCAAGGTCTCCGATGGTTGTGACACTATCGGGGATAGTTACACTTGTGAGGTTGTTATATGAAAATGCCCAGTCTCCGATTGTTGTGACACTATCTGGGATGACTACACTTGTGAGGTTGTTAGATTCAAATGCATAGTTTCCGATGGTTGTGACACTGTCGGGGATTTCTACACTTGTGAGGTTGTTATTAGAAAATGCATTGTCTCCGATGGTTATGACGCTATTGGGAATAGTTATACTTGTGAGGTTGTTATATTCAAATGCACGGTCTCCGATGGTTGTGACGCTATTTGGGATGACTACACTTGTGAGGTTGTTAGATTCAAATGCATCGTTTCCTATTGATGTGACGCTATTGGGAATAGTTACACTTGTAAGGTTGTTATGTGCAAATGTATCGTTTCCGATGGTTGTGACGCTATTGGGAATAGTTACACTTGTAAGGTTGTTATCATAAAATGCAGCGGCTCCGATGGTTGTGACACTATCTGGTATGACTACACTTGTGAGGTTATTATCATAAAATGCACCATTTCCTATGGTTGTGACACTATCTGGTATGACTACACTTGTGAGGTTGTTAGAAGAAAATACAGAGCCTCCGATGGTTGTAATACTATCAGGAATTACTACACTTGTGAGGTTGTTAGAAGAAAATGCAGAGTCTCCGATGGTTGTGACACTATCGGGGATTATTACACTTGTGAGGTTGTTAGATTGAAATGCAGCTGATTCGATGGTTGTGACACTATTTGGAATGTTTACACTTGTAAGGTTGTTATATGTAAATGCACCTTCTCCGATGGTTGTGACACTGTCGGGGATGGTTACACTTGTAAGGTTGTTATATGTAAATGCACCTTCTCCGATGGTTGTGACACTATCGGGGATGGTTACACTTGTGAGGTTGTTATTTAGAAATGCAACTTGTCCTATGGTTGTGACACTATCTGGTAGGACTACACTTGTGAGGTTGTTAGATGCAAATGCACCTTCTCCGATGGTTGTGACACTATCTGGGATTTCTACACTTGTAATGTTATATCCATCATAATAAGTTTGTTTGTTAATAAAAGCATAATCTCCAATAGCAGTAACCGAATATCTTTCTGTTCCTATATCTAGTATTCCTGTTTGATCTAATGCATCTATTATTGGTGATACTGTTGAATAACCATAATTAGATATAGACCATGTTACTAATTCATTCATTGTCATGCTTCCTAAGGCTTCACTTAGTTTACCTCCACTACAGATATCTCCTAGATATTCTGTTGTTACTGTTTGTCCTAAACTTTCAAAAGCTGATACTAATATTGCATTACATGACTCTACTTGTTCAGTACTTGGATTTTCTATTATATTATATTGAGGAATGGTAAATTCATCTGGTATTACTACATCCGTTATTGTTTCGTATCCATTTTCGTTTCCATCATAACATAAATAATCAGTTATTGTCGCAGTCATATTTGTATCATCTGCTTCATAAGCAAAACAATATTCTGGTGTATTATATCGGACGTTATATCCATGACTATTTATATTAATTCTAAATTTATATTGATTCTTTGTAGAACTTGTCCAACTTGATGCATCGGTGTTATAATCTATCCATGCTCTTAATCTATAGTTTGTTGTTACACTTTCTATATTTGATTTATGATTATGACTTGTATAATATAACATTTTATTGTTTTCGTTATTTGTAGATGTTCCTAAATCATCTATTAATAATGGTTCTACTACTGATTTATTAGTATCTCTATTTTCTAAATATACTTTTATTTGATTATCATTTAACTTTGTATATCCAGAATCTACAGAAAGAACTTCTAATTCTATTTCATAGTATACAGGTGTATCTACATCATATACACTATCTAAGTTTGTTGTAACTGAAAAATCAAAGTATTTATCTAATACTTTACCTTCTACATCTCCCAT
>JAZNOG010000073.1:0-11297 GCA_045580645.1 Bacilli bacterium | reverse complement strand
AAGGAGAGAGTTTATACACTTTTTTTTATAAGTGTATAAAGTGTATAAATGGCTAGTTTCTTTTTATTCTATTTCCTCGTCCTCCATTTGTATTAAATAGTCGTCGTACTCTGGAGTTTTACATAATTTAGGATATACTCTTATTGTTTCCCAAATATAATTATTTTCTGGGTTTTGGTAATTTCTTTGGGAGGTTGTATAATCTTTAGGTAAGTTAAACTCGTACTTTATCTTATTAAGTAATACTCTTGGTTTTATTAATCCGTTTTTGTCAGTTCCAGTAATGTTTAAACCAAGTTTGTTACCTACAAATTGTATAAGTTTGTTTAACTCAGTTGTTATTATATAGTCCTCTCCGTCCTCCTCAGCTCTTGGGTTGTACTTAACCAACTTAGGTAAAATATAACCTATTGGGTCGGTGTGTTTACCTAGTAACTCCATAGTTTCAGCCTCTGTAATCCTTGCTTTGAAATCGTTACCACTTTGTACCATTTCCTTATAGGCTTGTACACTTTGGTAAAGTAAATACTCCATTTCTTGAGGTTCTTTTAGTATATCGTCCTCCAAGTTTTCGTTTTGGTTTTCTGTGCCTCTAAACTTGTTTAGAAATTCAAATATAATAGCTCTTTGTAGTATACTTTCGTCAAAGCCCTCTTTAAATCGTGGTATATTGTTACATACCGTAATCATATCTGGTACTTCCTCCTTTGGTAATATGTATTTATCTTTACCTTTTGGTTCTATACCTATATCGTCGTACCCAGTTATTGCTTTTAACATACCTGTATCTTCTATGGGTTGTTTTGGGCTATCTCTTACTATATTAATCTGTTTACTTTCCAAGTGTGCTGTAGCAAATTTATTATCTGGTGTAAGCTCTTGGAGTTTTAAGTCGCCTACTTTGTCAGCTCCAAAAATACTAATAATTAACCTAGTAAGTACTCCTTTCCCAGCTCCTCCAATACCAGTTATAATAAACCAAGCAAATTTTTTATTACCACTAGTTAAAAGGTAACCTATAAACTCGTAAACGGCTTGTACTCTCTCTTGTACTTTTTCTGGTGTGTCGTCTGGTTGCTTTAGTGAGGTTTCCAGAAATTCAACAATAAGCTTACCCTCTGCCTCTGGGTTGTAATTATATTGTACCTCCGTAAGTGTCAGTATTGGTTTTTCTGGTTTATCCATTACGGTAAAGTTTCCAATATCGTACAAACAGTTTTTAAACTTAACAATATTGTAACTGGGTTTTATTCTCTCACTAATAAAACCTAAAGCCGTTTTAATGTCGTCGGTATGTATTGTATTGGTTTCAAAGTCGCCAGTATTATATAAAAAGTCTAGTATGTCGTCGGTTTCTACTGAGTCGTAACCGTTAGTGTCTGGGTTTAATATATATGGTTTGTTTATACCTCTCCTAAGTATTGTACCGTTTTCGTGGAGGTAATTACCCAGCTCTCGCCTTGCAAAGTCAATAGCTGTCCTATTTTTTAATAGTTTTCTAAGTACTTCTTTTTTATCGGCTTCCTTTGGGTATAGTATACCGTCCTCCAGATTGTTTATACTTATCCGTATTAATTCGGTAAAACTTTCTGGTAAGTCCAACTTTTTATTTGAGAGTTTTAACATATCTCTAATACTTTTTTTGGTTGGTTGGGTAATATCAAAGTACAAATCTTTAAACTTGAATTGAAAACTAGCTATTACCTTGTCCGTTTTTGTATCGTTGAAAGTTCCAATTTTTGTATTGAGGTTTAAGCTTAAACTAAGGTCGTAATTGTCTTTTTCAAATAGTATACTATGGTATTTTAACCATTTTGTTTTATCGTCCTCGTATAAGTAAATTGGTACTTGGTTCTTATCTATTGTAATGTCGCTTACTAGTTCTTTGGTAAATTTGGAGTTACAAATACTTTGTATTTCGTCGGTAAACTTGGCAATATTAAAGTTGTTATCGTAACTAAGTATTAACTCGGTAAGTTTTGGTAATCCAGCCTTTAACCTTTCTTTTTCGTCGTAATTTTGTAATAGTGTATGTTTAAAAGCTCTGCTGTCGTCGAATAGTTTACCAACTCGTTTTACAATACCATTAGCTATTTTAATTGAGGAGTCTTTAGTAATATGGTAACTAAAATAACCTCCTAAATATAAGGTTGCCTCGTGTTTTTTACCGTCCAACTTCTTATATACTGGAGTAACCAAGTTTACTACTTGTTTAATTTGGTTTTCCTTTAACTCTCTTAGTGAGTTGTCAGTTTTCTTTTTACTTTTAACTTTCCTAGTTTTCTTTCTGGTTTTTGTGTTACCTTTGGGTACTGTTACTGGGTTTGGGTTGTAGCCGTAACCTTTACTGGTTAAATGATTAATTACAGTTTGGTTTATATCGTCTGTAATATCCATATCATTAAACTTATTTACAGTACTAATTACCTTGTACTCTCTTTTTTCGTTAGTAGCTTTGTTGTAAATGGTACTGGCTGGTAATACTGTCTGTTTTTTATCGTGGTTTGTAAATATTTCTATACTGTCGTTAATGGGTTTACCAGCCAAACTTTTTATTGGAAAGTCTGGAGGAAAACTTAGGCTGTGGCTGGTTTTACTTGTACTAGGTTCAAGTTTTCTAGTCCATAAATAAATATGGTAACCGCCAGATTGAGTTTGTACTTGTATACTGTTTGGCAAATCCTTTAAAGCCTCGTAAATATACTTTTGAGTTTCCTTTTTAATTCGTGCTTTTTCGTCTTTGTCGTCAGTTTCTAAAGTATAGCCGTCAATATCAATACAGCTTATACTATAACCATTTTTAGTATTATTGTAACCAATAATTACCCCAAAGTTACCAGTATGGTTTTGTAATCCTTTCTGGGTAAATTCGTACTTTTTACCGTTCTTTTTACTTACTACAGTATAAGTAAAACTTTCCGTAAGTGAGTACTCCCTATTGTTCCAGTTGGGTATTACTGGAGCTTTACGGTTGCTGGGTAATGGTACAATATTTAAGTACCCTTGTCGTATATGCTCCTCCAAGTCTGGTAATTGTTTACATAAATTATTATAATTTTTACTTACTGTAACCATTATATAAAACCTCCAATTTAGGAAAGATTATATAAACCAGTAATTACAAAAATAGTATTAACTAAGTATAAATTTAGTTTTCACTATCCAGCTAGGTTTATACTTTTCACTTCCTAAGGTTTTTGTTATTCTCATATTTTCAAATCCTTTGTTGTAGTGTTATCTGTTTTCTAATTCAAAAAAGCAAGTTTGGAGCTGGTGGTATATCCAACTCCAATAACTCCACTATTTTTTACAGTATTGTTTTTCATAGTAAAGTACTCCAGTTATGACAATAACTCGTATTTTGGTTTGTCTATTTCGTTACTACCTTTTAATAGTAACTCTATAATACTAAGTAAGTACTCGTATTGTTGTACTGTGTGTTTAGCTCTTTTAATATCTTTTTCAGATATAGTAATTACTGGGTTTTCAACTCCAATACTACTAAAGTATAAGTCCTCGTTTAAGTCCAAGTTTTTACAGCATAATTTAGTATTTGGGTTTAATTCAGCTATAATTTTAGCTCCTTGTAATTCTCCGTCAAGTGTTGTTTTTATATCGGTTAATATTTCACTTAAACAAAAGTTGTAACCATTAATGGTTTTATTTACTCCTATTCTTTCTTTGTTTTCGTCAATATCAAATACAATACAGTTTACTTTAGTTTCTTTTACTTTTTCGTCGTTAATAACAGTTAAATTTTTAATAGTTTCTACAGTAGCCATTTTTTACTCCTCCTTGTTTACTGGTACAAATTTGTAATAAGGTTTGTAAGTTGTTTTTTCAATATATACACTTTTAGCCCAAAACTCCAAACCAGTTAAAGCCTCTTTTAATTCGTCAAAGGTAACATTATTAAATCCTTGTTGGTTGCCCTCTGGTACAATTTCCTTACAGATAAAACCATAATTTACAATAGGAAATAAATTTGTTTTGTTACTAATATTGTATTTGTCTGGTTCTCTGGCTGGTACTAGCTGGTACGGTAAGCCTATTACTTGGTTTTTTACATTAATTGTTTTTGTAATTTTGTTGCCGTCGTCGTCTTTGGCTGGGTATCCTATTAAGTCCAACTCCATTACTTTACAGTCAAAATTACTTAATATTTCCATTTCAACAAAAAAGTTAGGTTTTCCGTTCATTTTGCTTTTAAAAATGTTTCCCAGTTTGAGTACTTTAAATTGTACTGGTTCGTCCATTTTGTTTAATGATTGTAAAAATAATTGTTTGTCAAAGCTTGGGTTTGGTTCTTTGATTAAATCCATATTACAGCCTCCTTATTTTTTATTTTACTTTCGGCTATACTGTCAATTGTTCTATTGTGTGCTTGGTGTTGAGTTTCGTATACTTTGCTTAAACTTCTAAATTTCTTTTTAGCATTATTGGAGAGTAATAATTTCCTCTCTTTTTGTTTTTTAATCCTTGTTTCTGTATCGTTTAATAATTTCCTATGTTTGTTAGCATTAACCATAGTAAATACCTCCAGAAAGTTTAAAACTCTTTCCAGCCTCCAGTTACCTTTTGGGTTTTTTCGTTCAAGTTTAAAACTAGCATTTTTTCAGTACATATTACAGTAATGGTAAGTATTTCCGCTGTATTTTGTACCATTAGATTAGTAAAGGTTTCTGGGTTTATTTTATCCAGTTTGAGTTTACCAAGTAAGCTGTTTATACTGTGTACCCAGTATTTACTTAGTTTTTCTTTAGTATCCATAAATACCAAACTCCTAGTTTAATACTGCTAGTAGTTTCTGGGTTGCCAAGTCCTCGTTTGTCTGTGCTGTGGTTTCAATTTCAGCAATAAAGGAGGAAATTATACCAGTAAGTAACTTGTTTTTACTTATGGTTTCGCCTTTTTCAGTACTACAAACGGCTTGTAATTCGTCAATTTTTAAAGCTAGTTCTGTATCTGTTCGTATAGTATTGGTAACTACAGATTGGTTTTTATATTTGTTAATTTCTCTTTTTTTCTTAAATATACTCATATTTTCACCATTGAGTTTAATACTAGCCAAACAAAAAAAGATTAAAGTATATTATAAGAAATTAACCGTTTTGGTAAGTGTATACTTGAGTATACAGTACTTACACTTAAAAATTAGTACTTTATATAATCCAGCCAACAAAATAAGTATTAGGTTTTAGTATATTGTCGGTTGGTTCTGCAAAGTTCCAACTTGTCAATAATCTTATTTTTTACTATTTCTTTTTAAATATTCAGCATAGATTATATATTTATAATTCATTATTAATAATCTTTTTTAAAGTGTAAATTTGAGAATAAAAAAAGGAGTAAACAATAATTGTTAATTACTGCTTACTTATACGGTCTAAAATTTCCTCTCTGGTATACTCGCTGTTAAGTATCTCAGAAATTGTATTTACTTGTTGCTGTAACTCCGTAAGTTGCTGGTTTATACTTTCGTTTTCTTTTTTCAAGTCCTCGTTTTCTTTAATACTTGTTTTAAGTTCGTCCTTTAGTTCGTCTATTTCGTTCCATAATAAATATGGGTTATCACTTACCAAAGTAGTACTTAATAGCTCCTCCCTTGTTGTAGTTCTTTCTATTGCTCCGTCCAAGTGAGTTACAACGGTTGTATTAATGTCTGGTTTTATGTCGTCCAACTCTACCAGTAATTTACTCCAAAGGTCTGTTAATAGTTCCTCGTAATTAATGTAAGTAAAGCCTCCAGCATAATAAGTACCCTCTGACTCGTTAAAACTTGCATTTTTCAAAAGGTTAGTATACTTTCTTATTGTATCGTTTACTAAATACTCGTAAGCTTTGGCAATATCCAATAACTCTAAATTTTGGCTTTTTTTAATCATATTCAAAGCCGTATTTATATGTACATTAGAAATAATTAATTTATTACTCTTTGTTACTCTAAAGTAAATAGGTATTAAACAATATGGGAGTAAACCGTCTACTCCTACAATATGGTAACCAGCTTGGAGTATCAAATCTGGTAATAATACAAACTCTATACCCTCGTGTTTTAAATCTCTGTTACTTGATTTGTAGCCCTCTGTATCCGTCCAAATATCCAAATTGTTACTTATTTGTTTTACCTCTAATATATTGGAGCTGTTACTATTGTTTACTAAGTCCAAGTTTTCAGCTCGTAACTCCTCCAAAGGAGGTATACTTATAATTATACTTTCGTTGTAACCTTTCGGTAAATAGTCGTTTGTTAAATGTAAGCCTTTGGTTTTTTCTTCTATCAAATCGTTTAATATTTCTGGTACTGTCTGGTTGGTTGCTTTAGCATAGTTTTTAATGTTTTCCAGTAACTCTGGTTTTACTCTAAAGCTGTAACTCTCTTTTTTATTTGGGTTTTTAATAAACATTACTCCAGCCTCCTAAAATATATTTACTCTTAGGTTTTGTATTTCCTCTTGGGTATTGGTTAAGTATTTGGCTGTGGTTTCTATATTGGAGTGTCTGAGTATGTCTTTTACTTGGCTAATTGGTACTCCTTTGTCTACCAGTAAATACCTTGCTAGGCTGTGCCTAAATGTATGGGTACTAACTCTGGAGCTTATATTTGTATTGTTTCGTTTGTCGTACTCCTTAGCATATTTTTTAATATTCTTATTTACTCCTTGTCTGGTTAGTTGTTTGTCTTGGTAACTGCAAAATAAATACTTACAGCTCCTATTATGTTTGTTTCTTTCGTGTAAGTATTCGTTTATATGGTCGGCGGTTTTGTCTGGTACGGCTATTGGTTTTTTGTTACCTTTCCCAGTACCTTTACCTTGTACAAACAAATAGTTTACTCCATTTTCGTTTATGTAGTCGTTTTGTTCTAAATTCATTAACTCGGAAATTCTTAAACCAGCTCCAAATAAGGTACAAATAATAGCTTTATCTCTGGTAATTATTTCTGAGTTTCCAGTAATTAATTCTACAGTATTAACCAACCCTTTTATATCGTTTAAGTTAATGTACTTTGGTTTTATGTCGTTTCCAGTATCCAGCTTTTTAACTTTCTTAGTTTCTAAATTTAAATGTTGGTTTAAAAATACTCTTAATATTGTAATATAATGGTCTATACTGCTGGTTTTGAGGTTTGTATTATTATCTAGGTAATTTCTGTATTGTTTTACGGTTTGGTTTATATTGTCCTCTCTTAGTTCGACAATTGGAGTATTTAAAATATATTTGTTAAATTTCTGTAATGGGTGTTTGTAATTTTCTTTAGTTGTACTTTTGTATTGGTAATCTATAAAATTATTAATATGGTACTCCAAGTATTCTACTTTGTAAGTTTTCTGTTTTAGTTCGTTGTCTAAAATTTCGTTAATTTCCATTACTTGTACCTCCAGTTACTTAGTAAATGTATGGTATTATATTTGGCTATACTACTTATAAAGGTTTACATTATCTAAGGAAAGTATAACTATAATATTGTATTTTTTCTTATAGTTTTGGAGGTTGTTTTTACTTGGAAATTTATATTATTTTTCGGTTTACTAAAATAGATTATAAATAATAAATTATAAAGCATATAGTACAATACTGGTTACTTACTAAGTAAAATACTAACATTTACAGCCAGTTTACAAAACCTTTGTAAAATTTCCATAACTCCAGATATTATACAATTGAGTAAACATTACTGGGAAATGTTAAACAGATAAAGTAAAAATTTGGTTTTAGTTGCTGGTGGAAATTCAACAAAAAATTTACTATTTCTGGAGTGTATCAAATCTGACCGAACCCAGCCGTATTACTTCCATTATACCAGAAAGTCCAAACCCAGCAATAAGTAGCCATTAAGAAAACTAAAGGAGAATAAAGCACAGTAAAATTACATTAACAGTAATGGTTAAAATACCAAATAGATATACTTACAATACTGTAAATACATAGCAAGTAAGCCAAGTTAAAGTATATTACATAGGAGTATTAAATTTACAATAACACTATAAATAAAATACTCCAATAGCTAGTAAATAAATACAAAAACCAACTAGTTACTTAAACAATAATTACAGCCATTACCTCCAGTATTGGAGTACCATTTTTGGAGGTTATCCAGTACCCCCCCCCTTTGTTTTGTCAAAACCTCTTAAGTTGCAATAAAAATACTGGGTTAATCTAATTGTACCAGCTAGTTTTACCAGATAAAGTACAATACTTGGAGCTAACAGTAAAGGTAATTGGTAAATTATATGGGTATACCCTCCAAGTTGTCAAATACTGTAACATTACTGTAAGAATACTGTACCGTAATTATTCTTTATCTGGAGTAATTACTTTACTTGGTATTGGTTCGTTGCTGGAGTCCTCAGTATCAATACTAATATACAACTCGTTTAAGTCCAACTTATCGGTTGGTATTTCAACTGGAGTAATTACCGTATTAGCTAGTTGTACAATATCTGTATTGGTAAACTTCAGTATTTCAGCCTCCAACTCGTTTAACTTGTCTAAGTCCAAAACAATATTAATTTTGTTTTTGTTTCGTATCCATTTAACCCAGCCAACTTTTTTAAATTCGCCGTTTATATTGTCTTTCTGGTTTCGTATTTCGTCGCCATAGTCAAGTATTGTTTTGGCTGTGGTTTGTAACTCAGAAATTAAACCAATTAGATTAGTTAAGTTTTGGGTTTGGTTCTGGTTTACCTCAGTAAAAATATTGTTAATAGTATTTTGAGTATTCATTAACAATTTATTACGGTTGTTAATTTCCTCTTGTAAGTCAATTACTTTGTTAATGTATTTTGGGCTTTCTGGTATTGTTTCTGGAGGAGTATTTTTTAAAGTTTCAAGTTCCGTATTAACTTGTTTTAGTTGAGTTTCCAGTTCTCGTATTGTATCGTCCTTAGTCTTTACTTGGTTTTCCAACTGGGTTACTTTATCAATATTAGTATTTAGTTGGGTTTCCATTTCTGTAAAGTCTGCTTTTGATAATATAATTAACTCCTCGTTATTGTCAAACTTGGAGTTTACACTTAAACCAGTAACTCGTACTGTTTTGGTTGGTTTAGTATTGCCCTCTCTGTTTACTGTATCCCTTTTAAACTTTCCAGTTTCAAAATATACCATAATAACAACTCCTTTACTTATGGTTATATTTGGAGCATTTACTTTATAATTCTTTTACTATGTATTTCATATGTTTTACATAGAAATTACATAGTAACCGCCTCCAGTATATAAAAGAAAGCCATTTTTTTACTATGTATTGCATATGTTTTACATAATAATTACATAGTAAAGGCTTGTTAATATTGGCTGTGGGTTCTGGTTTGGAGTATCTGGAGGTTTTGGTAAGGTTTCTGTTTTACATAGTAATTACATATGTAATTATTATTAACAGTACCAGCCAAGTATTGTAATTTTTCTTTGTAATTTCTTTGTAAAATCCTTGCATTTTTTAACGGATACTTTATAAAAGTGTGTCAAAAGTACATATAAAGTAAAGTAAAGTAAAAATGAAATAGTATTTTTTAACGGTTGGAGTATTGTATTTGGAGTTGTAAGTTGGTTGTATTTGGGTTGAGGTATCTACATTAAACAAAGTAATTATACTTAGTTTGTACTGGGTATTGTATTTAGTCCAAGTAAGCTATTAAAATACTTACTAGGTAACTACTAAGTACTCCAATATTGGAGTAACATTTTAATTAAATGAAATCCAAAAATAGTACTGTTACTAAAAATAGTAAACAACCGACGAGGAGCTGGGTATAGTCGCAATATACCCAGTAAGTGAAAGTATAATAAGTGTTTATATGGGTAATACTCCCTTTGTTACTGGCTATAACATTGTTGGAGTAATATAAACACTTATTGTATTAAAATTACTAGTTTTTCTTTTTCTTTGCTTACTTTCTTTTTCTTTTTACTACCCCAAACTAAAACCAGTAAAAACTAGAAAACATTACAGTAAATTAACAGTCCAATAACCATTAACAATAACAATAACAATACTGGAGTTGGTTACCTCCAGATAATCCAACAAAGGTATTGTAAAAATAGTGAGGTTTCCAAAGTCAATTATTTTACTAAGCCATTACTAGTATAATTATAGTACTGGTTTGGGTTTCCAGAAATAGTAAAAAAAATAATATGGTTGGTAATGGTTGCTGGTAAGTTCTGGAGTAACTTACTGGTTGGAGTTTTCAACAATAGTAAAAAGTCTTTCCTTGTCAGCTCGTAACTCCTCGTTTTCTTTAATTAGTCTTTGTATTACAGTATTGTAAGCCTCTTTTTCAAACTTGAGAGTATCAAGTTGGGTTTTAGTTGCTTGAGTTATTTTTATGGTTGTAGTTTCAGCCATAACTATTACCTCCTTAAGTCAAAGTCTGGGTAAATGTCAAATACTCCAATTGGTTTAAAGTCAATATCGTAAACCGCTCCCACTTGTAATATTTGTTTGAGTGTAAAAAAACCTAGCTCTTTTTCGTAACCATTTACCAAACCGAATAAATAAAAGTCGTCGTTCCCTAAAGGTTGCCCAGCTAGTACAAACCAGTTCCAGCCTTGCTGGTTGGTAAAGTGTGCTATTGCTTGTGGGTTTTCGTATTCGTCCACTAGTTCCAAGCTTGGTAAAATTCTCTTTATAGTTTCGTATAGTCTGCTGTAATCCATTGTAATTACCTCCAAATTAGTTAAATTGAAAAAATAAAGGTACTGGGTTTTAGTACCTTTCATTATAAACTTTTACGGCTTTTTTCAAGTCGTAACCAGCTAAGTATAAACAAAACTCTAAGTTTTCCCAAATCATATGGTCGTATACTTCTTTACCAAATACTCTTTTACTTAATCTTACTAAGGTTTCGGTACTGTCCTCTAAGTAGTGTTTTCCTCCGTCTTTGTAAATAGTATTGAAATGGTCAAGGTTTTGTAATTCGCTCCTTTTAAATATTGGTTCGTCGTCTTTTAAGGTTTCTGGGAAATTTATTTGTATATATTCTTGGTTCTCAAAGTTTTTTAAAATTTCAGTTTTGGTAATTGTTTCCATAATAATAACCTCTGTAAATACTTGTTGTATAATACTCTGTAACTCCTAGTATATAAAGGTATACTATAAGTTTACAATAGTATACTTTACAATAATTGAACCGAATTAACAACTATTTAATTAACAAAAAAATACTGGAGGCTCTGGAGTCTGCAAAAATGATGACTAACAAACAGTAACCAATAGCTAATATTACTGGGTTTGATATTTAGAGTATTATACTTGGTTTTGCTATTCATCATTATAATAAAAAAATGATGAATAA
>JAZNOG010000072.1:0-10977 GCA_045580645.1 Bacilli bacterium | reverse complement strand
AAAGATTTTGAAAAAGAAATATTATTACCATTTAAAGATGATGGATTAGATATTTATAGAGAAGAATATAATCAAATGCTTTTAGATAAAGCAATAGGTAGTAATGGTATGGTTAGAGAAATATATTTAACAGTATCTGTTTTTAAGAAAAATTATGAAGAAGCGAAGAATTATTTTAGAAGAATATATACTGACATATCGTCACATCTTGCAAAGTTAGGTAGTAAATGTATTGAATTAAATGCAGTAGAAAAATTAAGAGTATTTCACGATTTTTATAGAATAGGCGAAGAAGTTAATTATAATTTAGATTTATCTACACTTATGAAAAAAGGACATAATTTTAAAGATTATATATGTCCTAATGGTATGTCTTTTCAAAATGATTATTTTGAAATGGGAGATAAGTTTGGTAGAGTTTTGTTTTTAAAAGAATATGCTAGTTTTATAAAAGATTCGTTTATTGCAGAACTTACTGATATGAATAACAATATGATGTTAAGTATTGATGTAATACCAGTACCAACAGATGAAGCAGTTAAAGAGGTGGAAAATAGATTATTAGGTGTAGAAACAAATATTACACAATGGCAAAGAAAACAAAATGCTAATAATAATTATTCTGCTATGGTTCCGTATGATTTAGAACAACAAAGAAAAGAAAGCAAAGAGTTTTTAGATGATTTAACAACTCGTGACCAAAGAATGATGTTTGCTAATCTAACACTTGTAATAGTAGCAGATACAAAGGAAAAACTTGATGCAGATACTGAAAGTGTGTTAATAACTGCTAGAAAACATTTATGTCAAATAGTACCTTTGAGGTATCAACAACATCCTGGATTGAGTACTGCTTTACCATTTGGAGCTAGAGATGTTGATATATTAAGAACTTTAACTACTGAAGGTCTTGGTGTATTACATCCTTTTAGAGTTCAAGAAATACAAGATAAGGGTGGTATTTATTATGGCGAAAATGCTATAAGTCATAATTTAATAATGGTTAATAAAGCAAACTTATTAAATCAATCATCTTTTTTATTGGGAGTACCTGGTAGTGGTAAATCATTTAGTGCGAAAGAGTTAATTGTGTTTTTAGCATTATCAACAGAAGATGATATTTTAATATGTGATCCAGAGGGTGAATATTCTGCATTAGTTTCTGCTCTTGGTGGAGAAGTAATTAGTATATCAGCAAGTAGTAAAGACCATATAAATGCAATGGATATGACAGAAGGATATGGAGATGGTGCCAATCCTGTTGTTGATAAATCAGAGTTTATTTTATCTTTATTTGAACAATTAGATAAAAAAGGATTAGGACCAAAAGAAAAATCTATTATAGATAGATGTACTGCACTTGTATATGATGAATATCATAAAAATGGTAAAATACCAACATTAGTTGATTTAAGAAATATGTTATTAAAGCAACCAGAAAAAGAAGCGAGTGAACTTGCTTTATCATTAGAGTTATTTACTAATGGTTCTTTAAATGTTTTCTCACACGAAACTAATGTAGATACTAATAGTAGAATTATATCTTATGATATTTATAAACTAGGAAAACAACTTAAAACAATGGGGTTATTAGTTATTACTGATGCAATGTTAAATAGAGTATCAGATAATTATAAAAAAGGTAAAAGAACACATATTTTTATAGATGAAATTCATGTATTATTTGAAAATGAATATAGTGCAACATTCTTTAATAGTGCTTGGAGACAGTTCAGAAAGAGAAATGCATATCCAACTGCAATAACTCAAAATGTGGAATACCTTTTATCGTCAGTAGATGCTTCAACAATGTTATCAAATAGTGAGTTTATTGTAATGCTTAATCAAGCTGCAAGTGATAGACAAGAGTTAGGAAGATTATTGAATATATCAGATGAGCAAATGTCTTATATAACAAATGCAGAAGCAGGATGTGGTTTAATTAAATATGGTAGTTCACTTGTACCTTTTGTTAATAGATTTCCTAAAAATACTAAATTATATAAACTTATGACAACTAAACCTGGAGAATAATTATGTCTAATATAAAGACTAGAGAAGTTGTTAAGGGGACAATTAAGACACTTGATAAAAGTACTATTGTTACTCAAAAGACAAAAGATAAATTAGTTGATATTAAATCTAAAAGTGAAAATGCTTATAAATCAAATGAGGTTAATGCTAATGAATATGCAATTAACAAAATTAACAATGCAGAGAGAACTGCAGTTGTTAGTGCATCGCCACTTAATAAAAAAGGTAAAAATGCTTTTATCGAAACTAAACAGAATATACAAAAAGGTAAAATAAAAGTTAAAAATATTAAGAGCAAACTCGCTGAAAAAAGAAATATGAAGAATATTTCTAAAGGAGTTAAAACAAGTGGAAGAGTTGTAAAGAACTCTACTATTAAAACAGCAAAGAATACGAAAAAAGTTGCACAGCAAAGTATAAAAAATGCTCAAAGAGTACAAAAACTAGCACGAGAAACTGCTAGAAAAACATATCAAGGTGTAAAAGTTGCAGTTAAGGCAACTATCTCGGCAGTTAAGGCAATTATAGCAGGAACAAAAGCATTGATTTCTGCAATTATTGCTGGTGGATGGGTAGCAGTAATTGTGATTATAGTTATATGTTTAATAGGTTTACTTTGTAGTTCTATATTTGGTATTTTCTTTTCTAGTGAAGATACTGGAACAATTACTATGAGTAGTGTTGTTAAAGAGATTAATACTGAAATGTCTGATAAAATTTCTAATATCCAAGAAACTAATATATATGATGATTTTAAAATAGAATCAGATCGTGCAGAATGGAAAGAAATATTATCTATATATACTGCTAAAATATCTAAAGGAACTAATGAGACTGAAGTAATAACATTAGATGATACAAAGAAAGCAGAATTAAAGAAAATATTTTGGGATATGAATAATGTATCTTTTGAAATAAAAGAAGAAACAAATGATATTGAATATGAAGTAGGAAATGAGTTAAATGAGAATTTAACAAAGAAAGTTTTATATATTAATATAACAAGTAAATCACTTGAAGAGATGATGAATTTATATAACTTCACTCCAATGCAAAGAAAACAAGTAAATGATTTATTAAGTGATGACTATTCTATGATGTGGTCATCAGTAATATTTGGTACACCTGTAGGAAGTCCTGATATGGTACAAATTGCATTATCACAAGTTGGTAATGTAGGTGGGCAACCTTACTGGTCTTGGTATGGTTTTAATTCTAGAGTAGAATGGTGTGCTATATTCGTGAGCTGGGTAGCAAATGAATCTGGTTATTTAGATGCAGGTATTATTCCTAAATTTTCTGGGTGTCAAAATGGTATAAATTGGTTTAAAGCAATGGGACAATGGCAAGAATCGAGTTATACACCTAAATCTGGGGATATTATATTCTTTGATTGGGAAGTAGATGGAACAGTTAGTCATGTAGGAATAGTTGAAAAAGTAGAAAATGGAAGAGTATATACAGTTGAAGGAAATTCAACTAATGATACTTGCAGACAAAAAGATTACTCACTAAGTAGTAATGTTATTTTTGGATATGGAACTCCACAATATTAAAAAAGGAGAGTCATTAATTTTTAAATGGCTCTCCAATATTTTATTTTCTATATTTTTTATTGCTTCTGTTACATAACCAGTCTAATGAAATGTTATATTTTAAAGCAATTTCAAAAGCAAAACTTATGATAATTAAATTGTTCCCATGTTCGTAAGAAGATAATGTAGAATGAGATGTATTAAGTACTTTGGCTAATTCTCTCATTGATAAGTTATTTTCTTCTCGTATTTCTTTTATGTTTTTACCAATTTCAGTTAAATCTAAATTATTTATATTATTGGTAGGAGTATTTAAGGGAGATAATCCCATAATATAATCCATACTTGTATTAAATAAATTTGCTAATGCATTAAGATGATAAAGTGGGATTAATAATTCGTTGGTTTCCCATCTAGAATAATTTTGTCTAGATATATTTAACTTAGAAGCAATTTCTTCTTGAGTTAATTCTTCGTGTTCTCTTAATGCTTTTAAATTTTTATTCATAAGTCATTCACCAATATAATTTTCTCATTTAAAAGCAAAAAATACGTTTTTTGCACAACACTACGACCAAAATATGTTATAATTAATGCAAAGAAGAAATTTTTTAAAACATGCAATATAGATAATTTGGATTTAATTGTATTAAATCAAATAAATAAGGAGGAAAAAAATGATAGATAATAATAATTATTTAAATTTAAATAAAGAAGAATTGTGTTCTTGTTTTTCAAATGTTAATCAGACATTAGACATCTATAATATAAAAAAGTATCAAATAAAAAAAATATGTTATGCTTTAGAATTGGCACAAAAAGAAAGACCTAACGATAGAACGATATCTAAATTGTTAAGAGAATATTCATCTTATTTAAAAAACTATAAATAAATTAAAAGTATAGTTTTAGTGATATAATATAAGACCAAAAGTTGGGGTGATATTGATGTTACAAGTAAGTAGAGATAACAATTTAAAGATACCAAAAATAATAGATGATGTAAATGAATGTATTAACAGTGTTGATGATAAGGTAGCAGTAAAACAAGCTTTGGCAACTGCTAATAATGAAAAGTTTAATAAAAAACAAGTAATACAACAAGTAGAAGAAGATAAAGAATTAGAAAGAATAAGTAAGATACCTTCTAATTCTAATGATTTAATAGTTATTACTGTTGTAAAGAAGTTAGGAGCATATATTATTGCAATAACCGAAAAATCTCCTGCTAAATATAGAGGTGTATTTGTTAATCGTATGCAAAATATGTGTTTAGAAACATTAGAGTTATTATTACAAGCAAATTTTATAAGAATAGATAGTGTAGAAAATAAAAAGAAAAGAGAAGAATTTCAAAAAGATGCTATTATAAAATTAAAAATGCTTGGATATATATCAATGGTCGCTGAAAACTCTAATTGTATATTAAAGCGACAATTCAAACAGATTTCGTTACAAATAGGAGAAGCAATTAATTTAGTTGCCGCTTGGAAGAAAAGTGATGACGAAAGATGGAGAAACAGAAATTAAATTAAGGATTCTAAACCGAAAGGTTTTTAATTAAGGGTAAAATTAATATCCGGCTCTTCTTCCGATGGCGATGGGGACGTTCGTGATGTCAACAAAGATGGTGATCGTAAATGGACGAATGCTGGTAAGCGTTCCGGTGCCGTTCGCCCAGATTCACTTTTGAAGAAATTCTTTAAGAATTTAAAAAACAGGGTAGTGAAGTATATTTTAGGTAAAGTATATCAAATCCATAAGGTGAAGGAATTTTACTCTTTTCTTACCATTTTAAAATGTGGGAGATAAATACGAACACTTACGTTTTGCAACGATTGATATTATTTTTGTAAAACTATTGAAGTGTTCATTTTTTTATGAAAGGAACTAATTATGAAATTAGATGAAATATTTACATTTGAAAATCTATATGCCGCTCATAAAGCATGTAGAAAATCAAAACAACATAGGGGAGAAGTTATAAGATTTGAATTAGATTTAGGAAAAAATATAAGTGAAATTATTAAACAAATCAATTCAAGAAAATATAAAATCGGTAAGTATCGTAAGTTTATTTTGTATGAGCCAAAAGAGAGACTTATTGAAGCATTAACATATAAGGATAGAGTGGTTCTTATGTGTTTTTGTACCCATGTATTAAAACCAAAAATAAGTAAACATATTATTTATGATAATGTTGCTTGTCAAAAATTTAAGGGGACAGATTTTGGATTAGATAGATTAACTAAATTTTTAAAGAGGGAATACATAAATAATGGTAATAATCAATTTTATTATTTAAAATGTGATATTAGTAAGTATTTTCCCAGCATTAATTTTGAAGTATTGTCAAACAAATTAAAGAAAATTGGTTTGTCTGATGATGAGTTATATATGGCTAGAATCTTTATGGAAAAAGATAATCCTTTTGTAGGTGTTCCATTAGGTAATTTATCAAGTCAATGGTTTGCATTATTATATTTAGATGAAATAGATAGACTTTGTAAAGAAACATTACAAATTAAGGGATATGTAAGATATATGGATGATTTTATATTAATTCATAAAGATAAAGAATATTTAAAATATTGCTTAAAGGAAATAGAAAAAGTTTGTGTTAATAATCTTAAATTAACTTTAAATCGCAAAACTCAAATTGGAAAAGTGTCAAATGGTATAGATTTTTTAGGGTTTAGATTAACATTAACTGATACTGGTAAAGTTATAAAAAAATTAAGAAGTTCATCAAAAAAGAGAATAAAAAAACATTTAAAAGCTTTATCAAAACTTGAAAATAAAGGGATTGTTAATAGAGAATATGTAAATATAAGAAAAAATTCTTTTTATTCAAGAGTACAAAAATCTAATGAAAGTTTAAGTTTTTTAAATAAAACCAAACCTTTACAATAAAAATAATTTTTATAAATAAATAGCAAAATCATATAAAATTCGTGGAAAATATGTTAAAATATATGTATAAGCAAGAAGAGGTGGAAAAAATGAACTTTAATAATAATGAATTTACCTTACTTTCAGATGAACAAACTTTTGGAAGTCAACAGATAGATGTTATAAAGAAAATGGGAGGAAAGTGTGCTATTTCCGACTTTGCTATATTATTAGGTGCTTATGTATCTAGTGATTATCATGTAGATGGAGATAATTCAATGAGAGGTAGAACTGGTTGGTGGTATTTATCTTCTTCCGCTGGCGATGGGGACGTTCGTGGTGTCAACAAAGTTGGTGATCGTAGCTGTACGACTGCTGGTAAGCGTTCCGGTGCCGTTCGCCCAGCTTTACCGTTCTCAAACATCTCTGACATCTCCCTGAACGGAGTGAAGGGAAGACACGGATTTTTGGAAGTTGAGTATGGCGAATATCCACAATATGCAGTTGATACCAATTTGGGTAGAATTCTTGATGATTCATTCCAAGCAGGTGTGTTGAGAAGAACTGGAAAAACATATACTACAGATTCTAGAAGATGGAATGCAAATTCAGAAAGATTTAGTCCTGTTCAACATGAAGAATTTGAATATAATGGAAAACGCTATGTAAGAGTAAAATCAAATGATACTGATGAAAACTTTAAATTATCTAATGGAGTTACAGTACATCCTGGAATGTATGTGTGGTTGGAAGTATCTCCAATAAAATGGATTGTTGATGATAGAGCAAAAATGCTAGTTAGCAAAACTTTGTTAGCTTCTGGAATTAGATTTTGTAATGATAGACAATATAATGGTGATTTTAAAAATACTGAAATGTACCAATATTTGAATACATATTTTGCTAGAGATATGGTACCTAGTGTTGTTAAGGAAATGACACCAGAAGAAAAGAAACAATACGAAGAAGAACAAAAGAGACTTGAAAAGAGAAGAAATCCTTATGGATTAAAGTTTGGACAAGTAAGTGAAGAACAAATTATAAAAGGTGCAATTGAAAGTGGTGTAGCAGTATTCTTACACGGACCTTCTTCAGAAGGTAAAAGTGCTAGAGTAAAGCAAATAGACCCTGATTGTGTAATAATTTATCTTCGTAATGCAACTCCAGAAAGTTTAAATGGTAAGAGTGTATATAATTCTGAAACTGGAGAGATGATTGATGTAAAACCTAGCTGGTTAAAGAAGATAGAAGAAAAATGCGAAAAAGAACCTGATAGAATGCATATTGTATTTTTAGATGAAATAACTAATGCATTACCAAGTATTCAAGGTATAGCATTTAATATAGTTTTAGATAGAGAAGTAAATGGTGTTTGGAAATTGCCAGAAAATGCAAGAATAGTTGCTGCAGGAAATGATATGAAAGACTCTCTTGCTGCAAACCAATTAGCAGAACCATTATTTAATAGACTTGCTCATGTTTATATTAAAACAACAACTGAAAGTTGGTTGAAATGGGCAAGTGAACATAATATACATCCTGCAATTTATTCTTATATCGCATATAAGAAAGGCGAAACATTAAGAAGTGAATATAATGGAGAAACTCCAAATGCAGACCCTAGAAAATGGGAAATGGCTTCAAAAATGCTTTATGCAACAGGTAGTCCTGAAATGTTAAGAGCATTAGTTGGAGAAGATATTACTAGAGAATTCGTTCAATTCTGTAATCAACAAGTAATTACATTAGATGATGTAATAAATGGAAATTATACTGACAGAGATATACAAAATTTAAATACTGCAGAAAGATATGCAACTACTATGGGATTATCTCAAGTAGAAGAAGAACATCTTGATAAAGTTAGAGGTTTTGTAACAGGTTTAGGTGCAGAGTTTGGTGCAATTTTTGATGCACTATGGATACATGGTGATGAATCAAGACTAGAAAGAATTGCAGAAGCAAAACTTGCAAATATGCCAGGAGGAGGTATAAGAAGATAATGGAAAATAAAAAAGAATTGTTAATGTCTTACATTAAAGCAAATGTAGCACCAATATTAGTTAATTTTATTTCTGGTAAAGATATTCCTGGTGCAATAGTAATATCAGCAGATGTTGATGCAAAAGAATTAAATGGTCATTATGATGGTGCAGATTATATGCCACCTAAATGGTATAATGAATTAGTTACTAATAATAATTCTAAAGTATTAGTAATTGATTTAATTGACTCAATTAATAAAGAAGAACAATTAAAGTTTATTGAATTATTAGAGTATAGAAAAATATCTACTTTTGAATTACCAAAAGATTGTGTAATAATTGTTACTGCAAAAGAAGTTAATAAGGATAAAATAAGCGAAGAAATTTACTCATTAGTAGCTCAAATATGAGGTTAAAGTATGAAATATGATATTGCAGCTTTAAAAAGAAAAATGCTTGTTAAATATCCTTTTTTCGGTAGTGTAGTAGCAAGTGTTGATTATAAGGAAAATAAAGGAATACCAACTGCTGGTACAGATGGTAAAACAATATATTATAACCCAGATTTTTTAGAAAGTTTGAGTGTTGAACAACAGACATTTGTGTTTGCTCATGAAGTTTGTCATATTGCTTTTAATCATATTTTAAGAAGTGAAGGTAAAGATCCTCAAATTTGGAATACTGCGACTGATGCGGTAATAAATGCTTTTCTTAAAAGAGATGGATTAAAAATGATTGATGGTGGTGTTGATATTGCAGAAGCAATTAATTATGATGCAGAACAATTATATGAAAAGTTATTAGATGAGAAAAAACAACAACAAGGAAATCAATCACAACAACAAAATGGACAACAGGGTCAAAATTCTCAACAACAAAGTGGTCAACAAAGTTCTCAACAACAACAACAATCACAAGGTGGTAGTGGAGAAAACCAAAATGAACAAAATCAAAATGGTCAAAGTCAAAACTCACAAAACCAAGAAAGTCAACAACAAAACGGTCAAAGTGGTGGTGGAAGTTCTGGTGAAGAACAACCAGACCAAAAAGAACAAACCGGTGGACAAAGTGGTGGAAGTTCATCTGAACAAAACGAACAACAAGAAAAAGGTAGTTCTACAGGTGGAACATCTGGAGAGCAAGATGAACATGAAGAAACTAAAGAAGATGTTGGACACGATACACATAGTATGTGGGAAGATGCTGTAAAGAAACACAAAGAAGAGCAAAGTAAAGGTAAGAAAAAAGAAAGTTTATTCGATAAATTATTTAATAAAGATAAAACAGAAAAAAAAGAAGATAAAACTGAAGTTGAGAAGAAACAAGAGGAATGCGAAGGTTTAGGAGAGAAAGATGCTTTTAAGAAAAATCTAGAGGAAAAAAAGAGAGAACTAGAGGAATTAAAAGAAGCAATTGCTAAACAAGCGACACAAGCAGGAACTACAACTAATAGAGATATTAGAACAGTTACTGATATAGGTAGGGCAAAACCTTTAATAGATTGGCGATATGTATTAAGAGAAGCAATTAAATATGATGTTGATTGGTCTTATAGAAATGCTTATATTGAAGATGGTGTTGTATCTGCCAATTTAGAAGAACAACCTATGCCAGAAACTGAAATAGTTTTAGATACAAGTGGTTCAATTAATGAGGTATTATTAAAAAACTTCTTAAGAGAGTGTAAAAATATTCTTCAACATTCAAGAGTAAAAGTAGGTTGCTTTGATACTGAATTTTATGGTTTCCACGAAATAAGAACTGAAGAAGATATAGAAAATATGAGATTTCAAGGTGGAGGCGGTACAGATTTTGATGTTGCTGTAGGTGCTTTTTCAAGAAGAGTAGAGAATAAAATTATTTTTACTGATGGAGAAGCTAGTATGCCTGAAAAACCTATGGATGCAATTTGGATTGTATTTGGTGGAACAAGGATAAATCCTAGAGGTGGTAGAGTAATTGATATTACCGAAGAGCAACTTGAAAGATTATATTCTTTTGAAATGGATAACCCTAGTAAAGGTCGTTCAAGATAAGTATGGATTAATTTTCATACTTTTTTATTTGCTAAATTTTTTTGCATAAAAAAACAATTCCTAATACTGCTCGGAATTGCTTACAACATCAGTTGTAATACTACCAACTGACAATTTAATAATATCAAAATATAATTTAAATGTCAATTTTTGCAACTCTGTACTAGCAGTTGTTATCGGCTATTTGACATTTTAATTTTTATCAAAGAATTCTATTCTTTCCTTTAACTTATCGCAATGCTCATCGATTTCTTTAGTTAATTTATTAAATATTTCATATATATTTTTCTTTTTATATGTATTTAATAATTCATCATAGTATTTACTTGCATTATTGATTTTTTCAAATTCTTTATTATAATGCTTTTGTGTTAATAATTCACAATATTCTATTGTCATATATACTTTATAACATAAGTATGGGTAACTTATTCCACCGCAATCAGCAATAGTTGTTCTCTCATCAAATATTTGATCTAAAATTATGTGAATCTT
>JAZNOG010000071.1:0-6610 GCA_045580645.1 Bacilli bacterium | reverse complement strand
TCTTTCATTTTTTTATCCTCATTACTTTAGATTTTTCTTTGTTTTTTAAATATTCTTCATATGGTGTTAACAAAGTTAAATAGATTCCTTCTTCTTTTGTATTAATTTTTCCTTGTTCATCAATAATTAAAACATTATATGTTTGTTCAGTTAAAATATCAAAATAACTCCCATCTTCTTTTTTATATACAACAGTTCTATTAAGGTTGTAAACATTTATCATATATCCTTCTTTTTTTAAGTTACATAAGTAGGCAACATATAAATTTTTAAAGTCTTTTTTTTGCATTTTAACCTCCTAAATTTTTTAAAATGTTAATTAATTTATCAACTTCATCAATTGTGTTATGACTTGATAAACTTATTCTAACACTTGTTTGTGCTCTTTCTATATTGTTAGTTACATCATATACGTTACTTGAATAATCGTTTGATATAGAGCAAGCACTTTTTGTTGATATGTATATATCAAATTGTTCTAAATAATGCACAAATGTTTCGGGTTTGAAATTTAAAACACTTATATTTAATATGTGAGGAATAGAATTTACACTATTGATTATTATGTTTTTATTTTCTTTTAAAGATTCTCTTATTCTATTATTTAATTTTAAGACGTAATTATAATTGTTATCGATATTACTATAGCTTATTTCTAAAGCTTTAACCATGGAACTTATTAAAGCATAATTATATGTTCTTGTTCCATAAATGATTTTTTTTAAATCTATATCTTTTCTTTTAAGTAGAACTCCTGCTCCTTTTATACCATTAAATTTATGTGAAGAAAAACTTACTAAATCAACATTTTCAAGGTTGATTTTTATTTTTCCAATACTTTGGGTCATGTCAGAGTGAAAAACAATATTTTCATATTTTTTTAGAATGTTTCCTATTTTATCTATAGGTTGTAATATTCCAAGTTCACTGTTAACGGATGCTATTGTAACTAAAATTGTTTTTTCAGTTATCATGTTTTCTAGATTTTTTATATCGACTACTCCATTATTTAGTTTTACATAATCAATGATATAACCTTTTTTTTCTAAATGTTTTAATGTTTCGTTAATTGATGAATGTTCTAAACTTGTGGTAATTATGTGAGAGCCTATTGGATGGTTTAATACAATTCCTTTTATTGCTAAATTGTTTGATTCGCTTGAGCCGCTTGTCCATATGACTTCTAAATTAGTATTAAGAATTTTTTTTACTTTTTCTTCGAGCAATAAAAATTCTTCTTTTGTTCCATTAAACATAAATTTATTTTTGAATTCTTCTAAAACTTCTTTATTTACTAAACTAGTAGCAGAATGGTCAAAATAATGCATATATATCACCTAAATTTATGATAACATTATTTAATATGTTTTGCAAAAATAAAATAATTTAATTTTTTTTAATAAAATCTAGGTGAAAAATATTTTTCTTACTATTATTATATTATGGAGGTAGAAAAATGGCATTTAATAAAAATATCAGTGGATATAAAAATGAATATGAGTTTATAGATTATTTAAATCTTAGAAAAGTAAAATTTTTAAATCCAATGTTTAAAGATTTTATTGAAAAATTATTTAAAAATATCAAAGAGGATGATTATATTTATTGTAGTAAAATTTGTGATAATTGCAAGGGCGACATAAAAATCAAAATCAATGACGAGGTAAAAATAATAAGTATTAAAAAGGGTGTTAAAAACTCTGTTCATCTTGAACCTTTAGAAAGTTTTGTTGATTTTTTAAAATATTATGGAGTTACAAATGAAATTATTAATAATTATTTGGAATATCACTATGCAGATGGCACTACTGATGGCAAAGGTGAAAAAAGACTTGATGCAAAGGAATTTAAAATAAATAATCAAGAAAAAATAGATGAATTTAATAAGAATATTAATAATAAATTTCTATTACATAGGGCCTGTTATAGATTTGTATTTAAAGGAATTCATGGACAAGATGAAATAGATGCTATAATTTTTGGGGTTGTTGATGATTTTATTTGGGCAACCAAACAGGAAATTGAAGAAGTAATTTTATCTAAGATAAATGAATATTCAACAGGGCCTCATTTTGGTCCCTTATCGATACAGCCATGGAATAGATGTATTAATCGCAACCCAAAATATGAAAGATGTAGAAACTATATTCAAATAAAGTGGTATAATCTTGCGGATGACATAATATATATTATGAGTCACTATAGAAATTAAAAATATTTATGTAGGCTGATTGAAATTCAAGTTTTTTAAAAAATATTAAAAAAATAATTGACAAATATCTTTAAAAGAGTATAATTAAAGATGCCTACATTTTTTGCGGATGTAGTTTAGTGGTAGAACTTCAGCCTTCCAAGCTGACTACGGGAGTTCGATTCTCCTCATCCGCTCCAGGTTAAATGTTAGAACTTAGTATATAGCTAGGTTCTTTTTTTTATTTCCCGTAGTCAGTTTGGAAGGTAGATAAAACTCTGAAAACTCTTCAAACATATTTTTTCTCATGTTAAATTTTTAACATTTTATTTAAAAAAAGAAGTTCTTTTAACTAAACTACATCTTTATTTTTTGTATTTATTATTTGCTATAAATTTTTTTATTTAAATCTAAGCCATGCAATTGCAATTTTATTTTTATATTATTGATTTCTTCATCTGAAAAACCAATGTTATTTAGAGAATTTCTATCATTTATCCATAAATCTTTTATATATACAAACTTCATTTTTATAAATTAAATAATCTCCAATATTAAACATAAATATCCCCTATTTTGTAAAAAAAGAGTGACTATTAACTGGATTTACGCTCCGTAATAGCCACTCGTTATAGATACATTTTAATACTTTTTTTTAAAAAATGTAAGTAATTTTTTATTTTTTTATTCTTACTTTTTCAAATTCTCTTCTTATCGCAGGAACTACAACGTTTTGTTTAAATAGTTCTAAGACTTCTTTTTCACCTTCATGCACTATTACATTTTCATGTGCATCAATATCAGCATTTTCTACATCACCTGCGTAAAGGTAATTAGCAAGTGCACTTGTATATATTGCATTTTCGTTAGTAAATTCATTACTTCTAACCTTTTTTAAAACAATATTTTCCATGGTTGCTTTTTCTACATTACTTAAATGAGGATCAAGTTCATAGGCAAATTGATATGAAAACAATTTAATATTGCCAATTAAATAAGTGTTTTCGAAAAATTCTGATGCATCATATAATTCTCTAATAAATGGTGTTATATCTAAATTATTATCCAATTCTTTTAACTTTTTTAAACAATCTAAGATTTTTTCATAATATTCTGAAGAATTGTTTTTAACAATATTATAATATTCATCATATAAAAATGGAAAATCGCGATGTTTACTAGTATTATAATAGATTATTCGATGAAAAAGGTTTACAAAAAAGTTTACAAATTCATCTTTATTTATAATATTATCGCTTGTTAAGACATATTCAATGCAATTATCAATATTATCTTTAGCAGTTTCATTTTGATAAGCATATTCACTGTTTTTAATTTTTTTTGGTTTTGCATTTGCTTTTTTTAATAGATGATATTCAATATCATATTTAATAATTGTCATTAAATCGTCAAATGATGGTTCTCCTTTTTCTATTTTTTCTTTAATAAGTGCGTCATAACTTATTATTTTTCTTCTCATATAAACACCTTCCTATAACTAAATAATAACATGAAAAATATTAAATCTCAATAATTTTAAAATAAATGCTCAAATAACATTTTTATTCCAATTAATATTAAAATTAATCCTCCTGAAAACTCAGCTTTGTTTTTATATTTTTTTCCAAATATTGAACCTATTTTTACTCCTACAAAGGAAAAAACAAATGTTATTGCACCTATTAAAGTAATTGAAAATAAAATATTTACATTTAAAAACGCAAAAGATATTCCTACTGCTAAAGCATCTATACTAGTTGCTATTGCAAGTAAAAGCATATTCTTAAAGGTTAAATTATCATCATGATTAGACTCTTCTTTTGAAAATGATTCTATTATCATGTTTGTTCCTATTAAAAAAAGAAGAAAAAATGCTACTAAGTGATTTATTGGGGTTATTAAGTTTTCAAATTTATATGATGATAAATATCCTATTAAGGGCATTAATGCTTGAAATATGCCAAACCAAAGTCCTACTTTTATCATATCTATAATTCTTATTTTTTTTAATGATAAACCTTTGCAAAGTGCTACTGCAAATGCATCCATGGATAAAGCTACCGCGGTTAATATTATTCCTATATTACTCAAGTATATCACCTTCTATAAATTATATTAAAATATAAAGAAAAAAGACTTAAATTACTTAGCATGTAATTTAAATCTTTCTTTTGGATCTAGTATTTTCTTTCTTAATCTAATTGCATCTGGAGTTATTTCAACATATTCATCATCTTCAATAAATTCAAGTGCTTCTTCTAAAGTAAATTTTTTAGGGGTTATTAAAGTAAGTGCTTCATCACTACCGGAAGCTCTAGTGTTTGTTAAGTTTTTATTTTTACAAGGATTTACATCTAAATCATTATTTCGATTATTTATACCAATAATCATTCCTTTATATACTTCAACTGATGGTCCAACGATCATTGTTCCTCTATCGCTTAAGTTAAATAATGAGAATGCCATGGTTTTTCCATCTTCCATAGAAACCAAAACACCATTTTTTCTTCCTTGAATTGGTCCTACATATGGTTTATAAGAATCAAATCCACGAACCATTATTCCTTCTCCCTTTGTATTTGTAACAAAGGCTCCACGATAACCAATTAATCCTCTAGTTGGAACAGAAAATTCTAAGTTGCTTCTTCCTTCTTCTGATTTTATTGATATAATTGTTCCTTTTCTTTCATTTAAATCATTTATAATAGTTCCTGAATATTCTTCAGGGCAGTCAATTATAACTTTTTCAAATGGTTCTAGTTTTATTCCGTTTTCTTCTTTAAATAATACTTCTGGTTTTGATACGGAAAGTTCATAACCTTCTCTTCTCATGTTTTCAAGTAATATAGATAAATGAAGTTCACCACGGCCTGATACTTTGTATCCATCTGCACCATTTAACGTTTCTACTACAAGTCCTACATTTGTTTCTAATTCTTTATCTAAACGTTCTTTTATATGACGATTAGTTAAAAATTTACCACTTTGGCCTGCAAATGGTGAAGAATTAACTAAGAAGTTCATAGACATTGTTGGTTTATCTATTTCAATTGGAGGAAGTGCTTCCACATTATTTACATCACATAATGTATCTCCAATTGATACTCTTGTAGATAATGCTACTATTACTATGTCTCCAAATGTTGCTTCCTTTACTTCTACTTTGTTGATTCCTTGATAAATAAATAGTTTTGATATTCTAGCATTTTCTATTGTTCCGTCATTATGAGAAATAGAAACCATTGAACCTGTTTTTATTATGCCTTTATTTACTCTTCCTACACCCATTCTTCCTAAATAATCATCATATTCTAAAGATGATATTTGAAGCTGTAAGTTATCTTCAATAGAACCTTCAAATGCGTTTGTATGTTCTAATATTGTATCAAGTAGTGGATAAATATTTTCTCCTTTTTCATTTTCATCTAAAACTGCATAACCTTCACGCGCTACTCCATATACTATTGGGAAATCAAGTTGTTCATCAGTTGCATTAAGTTCAACAAATAAATCAAATGTCATATTAACAACTTCATCTATTCTTGCATCTTTTTTATCGATTTTATTTATAAATAAAATAGGTCTTAGGTTTTGTTTTAATGCTTGTTCTAATACAAATCTTGTTTGTGGCATTGGGCCTTCTTTTGCATCAACAAGTAACACTACTGTATCTACAGTTTTAATAATTCTTTCTACTTCTGAAGAAAAATCAGCATGTCCTGGGGTATCAACTATATTTATTTTATAATCTTTATATTTTATAGAACAGTTTTTAGAATAAATAGTAATTCCTCTTTCTTTTTCGATATCATCACTATCCATTACACAATCAGAAACAAGTTTATTCTCTCTAAATGCACCACTTTGGTTTAAAAGTGCATCTACTAATGTGCTTTTTCCTACGTCAACATGGGCAACTACTGCTATATTTATTATTTTTTCCATATGAGGACCTCCCTTTTTAAAACACTTGTAAATAATACTACAATTTTTGATAAAAATCAAGTATTAAAAAAGAAATCTTTTGTTTTGATTTCTTTAATTAATATTTTTTAGATTACTTTATCTTTTAAATGGTCCCTGCTAAAAGCACAACCACAATAGTTTTGTCTATATAATTCATATTTTTTAGATAATTCTATTGATTTTTTATATCCATCATTCTTTTTAAAATCAGAATATAAATATTTTATATTATATTTTTCTTCTAATTCTTTTCCTATGTTATTTAAAACATCACTATTTTTATATGGGCTTACAGATAAAGTGGTTCCAAAATAATCATAATTATTTTCTTTTGCATATTTACAAGTTTTTTCTAATCTTAATTTATAACAAATATGACATCTTTCTTCCCCTTCTTTATCTAATTCATGTCCTTTTATGACATTATAAAATTCTTTTTGATCATATTCTATT
>JAZNOG010000070.1:0-23399 GCA_045580645.1 Bacilli bacterium | reverse complement strand
TAGATATATTTTCTTTATTATATAATCTTGGAACATTATCAATAGGAAAATTATTTTCTTCAGAACCTTCATAATTATTATATATATAATATGTACTATTATTAAAATCTATACAATAATCATTAGGTATAATATTAAATAAATGAGATAAAATAGAAGAATTATCAAAGTTTATATCAGAATTTGCACCAAACCATTCAGGGTTTATTTTTCTATAATTAACAATTCCAGTAAAATTAATATTAATAAATATAGTTCCCCCTTTATAATTTATATAACTATTTTTAAAATTAATAATACCATTTTTAAAACTGCCTCCATCAAATTGTAAAATACAATTTTCAGGAACAGTTATAGTTTCACCTTGTAAATCATAATCATATTGAATAATATAAATAGTATTAGGAGAATCAAACATAGATTGTTCAAGAACATTTATTCCTGCAATCATATTCTTCTTTAAATATCTTCTACCCATACCACTATATTCATTTTCATTATGTTTCTTATCCTTTATAAAAGGAAGAGTATCTGAAAGAGGTTTATTATCATTAGGGTCTACAATAGCCTCAGGAATACTTAAAGGGTACTGTGTTTCATCTTTTATCGTAAGTTTAACTATATCTGCCATAATTATTTTATATTAATTAATGTTACTTCTGGAACATTTTCCTTAATTACAATTATTTTAGCACCTTAGTCAAATAGATTATAATCATCTTCTGAATACACTCTATATCCTAAAGTACAAGTACATTCTTCTCCACTTCCTTCACCAACTATACCTTTCCATGATTGAGTTATGTTCCATTGATTCAATGCTCCAAAGAACTGATATACTTTCCATTCACCTACTTCATCAATGAATGTAATTACTTGTCCTTCTTTTCTAGCTCTATAAGGAACTAACTGAATAGCTTCTTCTAGAGTAATCAGTTTTTCTCCTGTTGCTTCAGTAATATTAATAAAGTCTCTTACTCCAAGCAAAAGTAGCTGATTTATAAAGTCTTTCAACTATACTTTTACATTATGCCCATTCTGAACAAATGCTATAGTTTCATTTCCTTCAAATGGAACAATAGCTTCATTGAACTCTGTATCTTTTACAGAGTTCTTTGATAACCATTGTTGTATCTTTTTATAATCATCCTGTGTAAAAAACATAGTATTATCCCATTAAATTTACTAATTCAGCTATAAACTCTGTAGGACTCTTAGTACCTCCTTGGTTAACATATTCTAAATATAAATCTGGAGATTCTACTTCCTTAGATACAGTACCATCTGCTGCTAATTCATAATATACAGTATTACCATAAGCAGTAACTATATGTGCATGACCTCCATTAGTAGGATTCCAAGAACCTACACCATAACCATAATCTACTTGCACAAAGAAGTGTCCTAATTTTAATCTTTCTAGATTGTAAGCTTTTACTTCTTCACTATTACCTATTTCCAAATCAACATAAGGTAATAACTTTGATGTATCATACTTACTATCTAAAGTAACCTGACCTGTATTAAAGTCAATATCAAATACTGTGCAGTGATTACCTTCAAGTATAGATACTGTACCATTATGATATATACCTATAGCATCATAAGACAGTCCTTGAAATATACCTTCGACATCTATAGAAATAACATCTGTAGTGCTATATTCAGAGCATACTTTAATATTATTCTGTTTATCTTCTGTAGTATTTCCTAACTTAATTACGGGAACAACTACTGATGCTCCTTCAGTAGGATTTTCTAATTGTACAGGATTTCCTCCTACTTTAACCCATTTACCATTGCCAAAGTATTTAAGCTCTCCCTTATATAACCATGCCATATTAGTAGGAGGAGCTATAGGACTTTCTATAATACCTGCTATTCTTCTCATATTTATTTACTATTAGTTGTTTTCTTATTTATTTGTTGTCTCTTTAAAGAAGCATCAATTCTTACTTTATCTTTATCAAACTCAAGTCTTTCTCTATCAAGCTTTATCCTTTCATCAAACTGTCTCATACTTTCCATAAGCTTATCTTTAGCTTCCTGTGAATATTCTGGTTCAACTATACCATCATCTTCATTTCTGCTATTAGCTTGCATCTGAGCAATAAGAATCTTAGTTTCATTATCTCTTTGATTCAACATATCTTCTTGTTGCATCTTAGCTTGTTCCATTTGAGCCTTTTGTTCTAACTCTTGTTGCTGTATCTGCATTTGCTGTTGTTGTGCTTGAGCCTGTCTTTCTTGAATACTTCTTTCATCCTTTTCAACAAGTCTTTGTTTTTCAGCAAGTGAAGAAGAGCTAAACAACTTCATAATAGTAGAGAATGATAAAGTCTGATTCTGTAATGCTGCTTGTGCTAAAGTATCAAGTTTAGAGTTTAGTTCTTGAACACCATTACCATTATCTATAATAAGACCATAATCAGATTCTGCAAATTCATCTCCATCTATTTCCATAACTCTCATAGAGTTATCTGATAAAATATATTGGAATTTCTTACTTCTTCCTCTTAATGCTATTTTAGCTGTTTCAAGTAAACATTCCAATGCTCTCTTTTTGACATCTTCATGGACTACAAATAACCATTCTGTAATATGTGATGACTGTAAAGTAGCTCTTTCTACCCCACCTACTGTCTCTCTATTACTTACTTGTCCTTCTCTTTGCTTAGTAATACCAGCAACTTCTGCCATTTCCATCTTAATGAATTCAAGCAGGTTTATATATTGTTGTATCTGATTACCATCAGAAGCTGTAATTACACCAGTAGAAGCATTATTCAAAGCACCTGCAAGCTTACCTGTTGCAGCACCTACATTACCTTCATTAAAGCTATCTTCTACTGCAAGACCCATAGTCTTTGCATAATATAACCACTTTTCTACATCCCATCCTTTAGGCTTCTTAGCAAAATCAAATCTAACTAAAGAACCCCAATTTCTGGCAATAAGTTTATTCAATCTATCATGGATAGCATCATACAAGTAATTGTAAGGCTTCATCATATCCACTAGACTGAAAGGTTTATTATCATTAAGATTATATATAGAACCTACAATACCAAAGTGACATCTTGAAGGATTGCTTAATCTATTGTACTGAACTACTCTAGGTCTCATATTAACATATATTTCAGAGCCTATCTTAGTTCCTTCCCAAGCTTCATTAATATAGAATATATATTCTTCTTCTCCAGCATCCTTATCTATTACATAAGTTTCTGGATAGAAATTAAATACTTCTTCTCCTGTTTGAGGGTCATAACTCTTTACTTTCTTAATTCTTCTTCTAGACTTCCAGTAAACTCTCAATACCCTTAGATTTCCCAGTACATCATAAGGAAGAAGAGAATTATCCATACCATCTTGTCCTCCAAATGGGTCCCAGAATAATCCTTCTGTATTAATTTCATCAGTAATCATATGATTGACAAAGCCATTTCTTTCATCTATATTGTCCATAGAATCTGTTGTAGCTTGTCCTATATGATTAGGCATCTTCTCTATATACTCTATATCTTTCTTTGTTAGTACATCATAAAAAGTATCAATGACTTTTCCTGGACTCCAATAATCTTCAAGAATAATCATATCAGCATCTTCGATTTTATTACTATAGCCTGATTTGAATATTCTTACTTTAAGAGGATTAAGCCTTTCAATAGTAGGTTCTCCACCTATAATATCACATTGGTAGATTTCTTCTCCCACTGCCATTGCATCCATGAATCCATGATTAAACATTAAAGGAACATTTAACTCCTTTACATAATGATTCAATAGAGCATTGGCTCTGATTTCTCTCATATCCTGCCACTCATAAGTGTAGTAGTCATTTATCTTCTCCAGCTCTTGACTAGCTTCTTCTTCAGATAGAGAAGTATTGGATACCCATTCCTGTAGCTTTTGCAGTAATTCTTGCTTCTTGTTATTTTCTATTTCTGTAATAGCATTAGGATTAGTAACTACTACCTTAAAGTCAAATACTCTTTTACTTTCTTCACCTCTAAGTACATTTAATTTACTATTCATAATAGGATAGTGCTGTACATTATCTGATATAAATCCTGCTTGTAACTTTTCAGGATTTAATATCATTTCAAGGTCACTCATATGGATTTTGCCATTAAGTAAGTCGTAGTTTATCTTCTTATGTACTACAGATTTTCTAACTAAGCTATAATTGAAGAAGGTCTTACTATCTGCCCAATCCAAGTGGGCAGCCCTCCACCTTTTATTCTTTCTTGAAAAAGGTAACTGTTGGGGAGGTAAATTTATAAAATTACTCATATTTCCATTTATATCCATAAGCAGTTTTCCTCTTTCCTAGACAGCAGCAACTTATATGACTTCCTTTTCCATTTAATTGTCTCTCTGCCTCTGAAGCAGAGGAAAACTTATTAATAATATTATCATTTAAATCTAATTGAAGTACAGATTTACTAAATCTTTCTATTACTAGTTTTCTTGCATACTCGGAAATATCTCTACCATACATTCCATTTTTAGAACCACTATTAGCTAATCCTATTTTTCTTTTAGTTTGTTCTGAACAAGCTCTTTTACTAGCTTTACTTATTTTCTTTTTAGTCTCAATAGTGTGATGTTTACCAAGCATACTTGGTATGCTATCTTCTCCACCATCAGTTATATTATAACTTAAATTCTTGTCTTTATAATACTTGATTAATGCCTTTTCTAAAAGAAAAGCAGTACTTTTACTAGTTCTACACAGAACAATATGTTTGAAGTTATCCCAACCATATTTTAATATTGCATTATAAAATTTTTTACATTTAGTGTATCCATAGCCATTTTTCCACCTCTTATGTATATTCTGATTTGTAATTCCAACATATACTTTATTGTTTATTGGGTTTACATGTGAATATACTATATATTCCCTCTCTTCCATATCCTTCAATTTAATTATCTGCAAAGATAAGTAAATTTATTAATCCTTGCAAGCATATAAATAATTTACTAACCATCTGTCTCCATTTTTACTAAATTTACTGTTTAAACTTAAAGTCATAATTTCTTTTGAAGAATGGGTCATTTCCATCATAAGAATTATTAGCTCTTTCTTGTTTCTCTTTACTAACATCTCCTTGGTATCTTATCATCCTATCTTCTCTTAAAAGCATAAGCATACCCATAGCAGATATTCTATCGAAGTTACCTTCAGAGTTATAGTTAATAAGCTCCTTAATTAATGCTCTACTTCTCAAAGTAAATAGTCTTGGAACCATTACTTCTGTGTCTTCTCCGTCTATTTTTTGAATAATAGGAACTGGAGCTAATAGCCAGCTTCTCAATCTACTCCTTGCATAAGCATTAATGGCAGGAGAGGCATTAGTACCTTTTGACTTGTTGCCATACCCATCCTTCATCATCTGCTTTTCTTTCAAGAAATCCAATACGTCAGTAAGGAGGTATAAACTATTTCTTGTCGAGAAGTGAGAGAATAAGCCTTTCTTATTATATTCATAATTTAATCTACCATTATAAAATAGGCATAGTTTTCTACAAATCTCATAATAATCATCAGCAAAAGAAGGTCTTCCTGTATATTCAGCTACTATTTTATCTGTCCATAAATCCAATACAAATATAGAACCTAAAGACATAGTATTAGATTCATCATCATCATAAGGGTCAGCTCCTAATATATACCTATCATTATAAGGCTTACCTGTATTTCTATCAATTTCAGGCAATTGAAATATCTCAATAGCACCTTCAATCTTATTATCATTATGTGGGAAATCCCTAATAGGTTGAGCAGAACTAGGTTTATATTCTATCTGACCATCTTTACTAAAAGACAAATCACCTACATATACATCATTGTATTCTGAAGGATTAGAATCCAATTGTCCTAACCTTTCAGTCAAATCAGCTACAGGGAACATATTTACTCCTGTCTTTACAATAGCTTCAGCAGGAGTAATAGGTACTTCAGCAATAGTCTTAATAATAGTATTAGGGTCAGTAGAATTATACTTTACCCTATATCTATTCATAAGTATTTCAATAAGTGCTTTAATTACATCAGATACACCATCTCCATTATAGCATCCTTTTCTATTCACATAGCCAGGAAAGAAGAAAACAAAGTAGGGTTTACCTTGGTTATACTTATCAAATACATTAGGTAGAGCATACATATTATAACCCTTAGGGTTATACATAATTTCCTGAGCACCAGCAAAATCTGATTCATTATCACCTGCTGTACCCAGCATATAGATTTGTCCAAAGACAATATCACCTTCCTGTACTGAAGGAAGCAATACATTATATAAGTCTACTAATCTAGGAAAAGTACCAAACTCTTCAATTAAAATCTTAGCAGCTCTCTTACCTCTAAGCTTTGATTCATCATCCTTAGATGATACTCCCAATACTGTATTCTGTGTACCTCTTTCAATATCAAGTTCTACATCTTTATATCCCATTATCCAAGTCATTTCCTGCAAAGAGTTCTTCAATCTCTTTCTTGGAAACTGGGTATTGGCTGCACAGAAGTTAGCCATATCTACAAACTTGTTAAGGACACCATCCTTAGTAAGATACTCCTTCTGATAGGCAGTTACTATACCCTTTACCTTCTCATGTGCTTCCTCATTCTCTCCTACCACAAAGATATGGTTAAGTATGGATGCAAGACTATATGACTTACCTTTACCTCTGGAAGCAAGTTCAGCCGCGTGCTGACCTCCCTCAAAGTTATTATATAAGCCACCATTTGATGCTTGGTCTAAGTAGTGGAATCTCCAATAGATGCCTTCCCAACATTCAGGAAGTGCCTCTACTCTATCAGCTCTCTTGGACTCTCTCTTCTTACCATTCTTATCCTTATACTCTCTAATCTTGGAAAGCATTATAGGAGAATAGTTAAGAAACCAATACATATATCCTGTGACCCATTCCCCATCACTTTCTCTTACATAGCCATCCCAGATTCTTCTCCTTTCCTCTCTCACCCATTTACCATACTCACTATTAGGATTGGCATTAGGCCTAAGGTTAGTAAATGTACCATACTTCTCATAATGTATAGCAGATGGTCTAAAGTAATCCATATCCTCTAATATATGAGGATTAGCCAAATCTACAATGACTCTACCCCTATCATCTCTTGGTCTATCCTTAGCATATTCTCTTGTAGGACTTATCAATCTCTTGACAAACTCTACATTATTTATAATATCAAATAACTGGTCCTGAACTTCCTGAGGCAATTCATTTATTAATTCCTCAGTTAGTTCAGTCTGATATTTATTCATTTCAATCTTCTGAAAATCCATTATATTCTCCCTTTATAACTTCATTATAGGAATCAGAACCTATCCAATCAAATATTGTCTGACACAGGATAGTATTCATTTGCTTTTCCATATTTCCTTCTTGACCATCCAGTACTCTTGCAGATTGCTGTACTGTTATAATTCTATATGACTTTCTATTTTTAGCAAACCATATAGTATATCTGTACTCTTTATAGGCTTTAAAAGAAGGATTAGAATTAATTTCCTTTTGTAATACCATATGCCCAACAGTATTAACTTTCATATCCCTTCTTTTAATTTCTATATGCCTATTAAGGCCCTCTATAATATCTTCTGCTTTCATAGTTATAGTGCCAAGTCATCTTCAAATATAGTCTTCTCTCCCTGTCCTCTCATCTTACCTGAACTCCTCATTTCAGAGTTAAGTGCTTTCTCAGCCTCATCCAAATCTCTAATGAGAGGTGTAATCTGTTTTACAATAGCAGTAACTTCTTTAAACTCCTTAACTTCAAGACTGTCAAAGTCCAGCTCTCTTAGTTTTGCTCTGAACTTATTAACCATAAACCTTGTGTCTTCAAGGAGTAATGCAGATATAGGTTTAAATGACTTATAAAATTCCATAGCTTCTATAAGTACCTTATCTGGTTCCCATTTAGGAGGAAGCCCTTCTCCTTCTTTAATAGCTTCCAATCTTTCCTTATCATCTACAAGAAATTGGTAATCACTTCTAGGGTCACAATAAAAATATATGAATCCCAACTCCATAATAGCTTTATCTTTATTAACAGTTTTATCTCTTTGCCATATCTGTCTAAATGGTTTAAGAGCAAAAGCTTCTTCAGATATTACTATCTTATATCCCTCATATTTAAATAGCTTAATCATAAATATATAAAAAGAAAAAGAGTGTATCAAGATTAACTCCTGATACACTCCTCTGTGTTATAAAATTAGTTTCTTCTCTGGTTGAATAATAGTTGAGGGAGTTGGGTCAGGGACTTCTTCCCATTCTTCAATCACAAAATCAATATCTCTATCCTGTAACAATAGACATTGCTTACCATCCATTTCAACAACATCAAAGTTGTATTGTACTACAGGATTATCTGTTACTATACCATCTTTTAAAGAACCTGCTTGGTGTTTCTTTACTGCAAATCTAGTAGGGTTTACACAAACCAAATCACCAACCTTAACAGCTCTAACTGACTCTCCTACAGCTAATACTGTCTGATATTCCTTGAGACCTCCCTGCTGCTTAGTAGTATCAATAAGACCACTAGCAGTCTTTACATCCTCTTCATACTTATCCATTGTAGTAATAATGGAAGTAAATAGAGGCTTTATCTTCTTTACTATTAACATTTCTTCTCCCTTATTTGTTTTATAATCTTAAATCTCTTTTTCATTCCTAACATTCTATCATAGGTACAAGTTAATTTACCTAATGATGGAATGTTGAAATTTGTTCTTAATTTAGCAAAATCCTCCTCATTAAGATTATCCTTTAATGGTAAGGATTGTATGGATTGGTTAACAAATAACCAAAATGCTTTATATGTCTTATCTACCACTTCCTTAGGTAGCTCCAATTCCTGAGAAACCTTACCAATTATATCAAGATAATTCATTGTAATTCAAAAAGTAATAGTAGTTGGAAAGTACCATTTTCTTCACTGATGTTAGGAATGAATCTTGGATTTATCTTACCATCAATAATGACTTTATTCTTTCTTAACTTTCCCATAATTACTTGAAAGTGTGGGAGAGTGATATTACACTCTTCCCTTACTTTCTTCTTTGTATCTTCACTCATTGTAACCTTATCAAGTATTTCATTATCCTTAATAACTTTACTGAGTTCATATCTATGCTTTACAAAGGATGTAATTACATCTATTTCTCTATCAGTTAATTTATGAAAAGGCTCTAAGAACATGAACCAATATCTGAAGAAACTACCGTTTAATGAAGTAGGTATTCTAACTATATTGTTAGCTTTCTTCATAATTTATTGATTTATTCAGTCTCTGCTTCTTCTGTTTCTTCTGGTACTGACATAAGTTCTTCAATTTCAGAGACACACTTATCTACAAAATCCTGTCTAAACATATGTCCATTTTCCAATACCTTAAATAAGTAATCAAGTCTCTTGAAAATGTTACTCATATTAGCAGCTTGTAGCTTCATGTATAATTGATTAGCTTGTTCACTAAGTTGATGTGCTACATTTTCCAACTGCTCATAAGACATCTTTTCAGGTCTTTCTGTTTCCTTTGTTGTTGGTTGCATCTCTACAACCTTTCCCTTCTGCTCTTCCATATTAATTTATAATTAAGTTGTTAATACTCTTCAAGGAATTTATGTCCATATCTATTCTTGTATAGAGTCTCCCACTCTTCTATTGAACATTCTCCTATATCAGTGGAGCCACACTCATCACAGTAATCTGAATCCTCCATTCTTGGAATGTTCCTAATATTCAATGATAGACAATGCTTGCAGTATAATACTGGCACTTCATTGTAATCATTAGGCTGATTTTCTGTATTTGAGTTGCTCATAAATCATCTTCTTTCTATCATTAATAGTTCTACTGCAATGACCTTTTCTTTTACAAGTATTAGCTTTGTTATTGAAAGGTCTCTTAGGGAAGATAATACCATCAAGAGATACATGACCTCTTTTGATTGCTCTCCTTACAGACTTGGACTTGCTTACTGCTTCATAAGTTCTTAGATGGAGAATACCTTTTTTGTAGAAATCTCCCACAACATCTACTCTATTCTTCTCCATATAGCCCTTAAACTCTTCTTCACTCATCAAGGGTCTTTCTACTGTCTTTTGCTCTTCCATTTTCATAATGATTATTTAAAGTAAACTAATACAAATTGACCATTTTCCTTTAATAAGGAAACTATGTCTTCTTTCTTAATACCTTCATCATTAGCATCTTTTACAATACCTCTAAGTGTAGTATTATAGATAGCAGTCATAACTTGTCTAACTTCAGTATTATCTACTTTCTTAGTTTTTGTCATTTTTGCTTTTTCTATTTCTCCCATAATAGTAAAATTAGTTCAGGAGGTAGGAATCGAACCTACTTGGCTAGGCTTATGAGACCTAGTGGGATACCAATCCTCACCTGGATATTTAGAGCAGATAGAGGGAATCGAACCCTCATTTTCAGATTGGAAGTCTGACATATTAACCATTATACTATACCTGCAAATTGTAGAGATTTGCCATTCTGGTACTCTACTTTGTAAGTCTTCGCTTTGCTTACACCTCTATCTCCTACACTCTAACTATGGAACAGCAATCATTAGAGTTTCCTTTGTATAGACAGATGCTAGTCTCTCACTATAAGGAATCTAGCTTTACTAGCCTTGTTGAGCTTCCTGAAAGAATCGAACTCTCATTTCCAGAGTACAAAACTGGTTTCTTAACCATTAGAAGAAGGAAGCATTAGTAGCTCAAGAGGGATTTGAACCCTCAATCCCTAATGGGCGAGGAATTTTAAGTCCCTTGTGTATACCAATTCCACCATTGAGCCATCCTTTATTATGATATTCTTACATCACATAAGTGAAATAAGTAGTCATATTTATTTATATTCTGAATAAATGTTTCACACTCTGATGCTATACCTTTATATATTACATCTTCAGGAATTTTCTTGTAAAAGTCTATAGTACCATATTTGACTTCACTAATAAAGTCAAAAGCATTTAATGCTTCACTTGAAGTTCCTTTAATAACATTAGGTTGCATCTTTCCAAGTATTCCCATGTAACCTTCTGCAAGACCATCCTGATAATCTGATAAGATTTCAAGAAATTCATCTAGGTATACATGAATATTTTTCTTAGGAGCTGCCCAGTGTAAATTCTTACATTTAGTTTTCCATCCTTCAAGTTTATTTAGGAAGTCAATAAATAGTTGAGATTGAGGAACTTCCATACTTCTACTTGATTCCATTGGTGTAAATAGATTATCTTCAAACATATAATTCTCTTATTTTGATGTTGCAAAGTTAAGATAAATATTTCATATTTCCAAATATTTTCCCAACTATTTTCAAATTATTTTTAGTACCTCCTAAGGGACTTGAACCCTTATGTATCTAATACACTAGTTTCTAAGACTAGCCTGTCTACCATTCCAGCAAGGAGGTATGTGGATACTCAAGGAATTGAACCTCGTTAGCTAGATTTTCAGTCTAGTGCATATACCACATCTGCCAAGTATCCTTATAAGTGGGAGTAAAAGGAATCGAACCTATTCAGCCTGAGGCACTTGATTTACAGTCAAGGGATATCACCATGTATCACTACTCCCATTAAGTTCTCCCACTAGGATTTGAACCTAGGACCCACGGATTAAAGGTCCGCTGCTCTATGCCACTGAGCTATAGGAGAATATAGAGGTGCCTATTGGAATTGAACCAATCTTCCCAGTTTTGCAGACTGGTGTATAACCTACCTACCCAAGCACCATATAAAATAAATTTGAAATAATTGTCCTATAATACCGCCTAAAATCGTAGATACTAAATCTAACCAGTCAAATTTATTTCCATACATTTTATCCTTAATCTCCATTCCAAAAGCTATACCCATTACAAATATAATAGTAAATAGTATTCCTAAAGGAATAGCATAGATAAAATGTTTTAGTCTATTACTTTCTATTATCCACATAATATAATTTTAGTACTCACAAAGGGACTTGAACCCCTGACCTTGAATGTATAAGATTCCTGCTCTAACCTACTGAGCTATGTGAGTATATTGGGGTGTTAGGGGGACTCGAACCCTCTTCTCTTCATCCACGGTGAAGCACTTTACCTATAAGCTACTAACACCATAATTAGGTTCTGATAGGAGGACTTGAACCTCCAACTAATGCCTTATGAGAGCATCCTTCTACCTATTGAAGTATATCAGAATTTATACCTTAATTATTCCTGCATGAATTTCTCTATGACAGTTTGCACATACAAGAATACATTTATCAACTTCTTTCTTTAAAATATCTAAATTATTATACTTTGTATTGTAAGATATAGTAAAATCTTTATTTTCTGGTTCTAAATGGTGAAATTCTAAAGCAGATAAACATTTATCATATCCACATATTTTACATTTATTTCCCTTATATTCTACTAATAACTTCTTTATTCTATATCTTCTATTTTTCAGTACTTCATATCCTGTTTTAGTTTCCCTTCTATTTAAATACTTTAATCTGTTTATAGACACCCCAAATTCTTTACTTACTATGCTAAGATTTTTACATTCTTCATATCTTATTTGCATTTTATTAAGTAAGTCTTCAGTTATTTCAACTGGATTCTTAAATCTAGATATTCCTTCTTTATTTATTTGGTAGGAAACTGTGGCTTTTGAAACATTCAAAGCCTTACATATATAAGGCATAGTTTTACCTTCCTTATATAATTTTATTATATTATTTTTCAATTCTTTACTTATCATGTAGGGACTTTGAGAATCGAACTCAACTGTAACCAACTACTCTTTCAACTGCTTATCAGACAGAGGAGATAAGTCCCTATAAAGCAGATTCCATAGGAATCGAACCTATAACTTTAGTTTTGGAGACTAGTATTTTACCATTAAACTAGGAACCAATATTATACCATTGATGTTCTACCAATAATATCATTACCATGACCCCTAATACCTACACTACAAGATTCCTTGAAATATTCTTTTTGTCTAGAAGGATGAGTGAAAGTAATCATGGTTTTAATACTATTCCATTCCTTTTCTGCTTCTTTATATTCTTCTTCAAGACTTCTCACCTTATCTCTTGCATCATGTAATGTATTATTTAAGCTAATAAGTCTTTGATATTTCTCCCTGATAAAGTCTTCAGCTTTATCATTCATCAATTCAGGATGATTAAATGTAATCTTATCAATCCTGCTCTTGTCCTCTATTACTAAAACTTCTTTTTCCATAGCGGGAAGTATAGGACTCGAACCTATAACCTCGAAGTTAACAGCTTCTTGCTCTACCATTGAGCTAACAACCCATAAATAGTAGTCTCTATTGGATTTGAACCAATGACCTCTTGGATGTAAGCCAAGCATTCTTACCACTGAACTAAGAGACTATAAGGGCAATTTCTTTCTCTTCTAACTACCCAAAAGAAGGTTCAAGCAAAAGCTTAACATTATGAAAACATGAAAACATCTTGTGGACTAACTGGGATTTGAACCCAGGACTTCAGAATGCAAATCTGATGTTTTAGCCAACTAAACTAAAAGCCCAAGTAGTATAGATGATAGGACTCGAACCTACATTATCTACATCCCAAATGTAGTGCCTTACCCATTAGGCTACATCTATATTTTTGTGGAATGGAACATATACACTTTTTTCAGTACCACATTATAATGTATATGGTAGGAGGAACCCATTCCAATCCCTTACTCCTACATAATGTTTTGTGCGGAGAGCAGTGTACTCGAAACACATACCTTTTACAGTACAATCTATTTAGCAGATAGTCCCTATTACCTAATAGGTTTACTCTCCAATTGAGGAAGAAGTGGGACTCCAACCCACACATCACTGTTACATGATTACTGGTAGTTTTCAAGACTACTGCCTTAGCAATTAGGCTTATTCTTCCAATTTGCCTAATTCACCGCTGTGAATTAGGACTTGATTTTTGCTACTATATAGCGGATTATGAGGGAATTGAACCCTATCCACCACAGTGACGGTGTGGTATGCAAAACCATTACACTTCATAACCCAAATAGTATTGGGTATGGGACTTGAACCCATAATCTTCACCTTGAAAGGGTGATGACTTAACCAATTCGTCTAACCCAACATATAAGTACCTTCTGATAGAATCGAACTATCATTGATTGCTTAGAAGGCAATTGTTCTATCCGTTGAACTAAGAAGGCATATTACTTCTACTACTCTTCTAGAGTGTTAGTCTCGAAAGTAACCATCTAACTAACTTTGGGTTGTCCCTAAGGGATTTGAACCCCTGATACTAGAACCAAAATCTAGTGTGTTACCACTACACCAAAGGACAATTTACCTTATCTTTAATTGACTTTGCAAAGATAAGTAAAATTTTTGAGATTACCAAATAATTCTCAAATTATTTTCATATTTCTATCTGGAAGGAGTATTGAATGGATATAATTATTCCCTAGAGGCTGTGTTAAAGCCTTTATAGAGTAAACTCCTTTTAACTATTAACTTCATTAGACCCGTTCTTTTAATACCCCTAAAGCATGATTCCCTGTGCCTTTTCTCAGATAGATGTGCTCATGCAATCTAATTTATATAATAGCAGTTTTTCTGGTATCGGGGACAATCTCTTTACTATTTGTAAATACCAACCCGACTTCTGACCCATTACTCTTTACTCTCATGGGTGATAAGTAAATCTATCTTTACTCCAGTGGGTGCAAAGGTAAGTAAAAAAAATGATATATGCAAATGTATAAGTAAAAAATTTTTCTAAAATAAAATTTTAGAATTTTTTTTGAAATTTTTGGTATTGTTATGAGGGGGGTATAACAACACACAACTCCCCCCATACTTTGGCAGGTGGGGATAGTCCCCCTGCATAACTTCAAACATCAAACATTATGAATATCTTAGGTAAAGCAGCAAAGACAGTGAAAGAAACTTGGAAAGTAGTAGCTAACTCAGAGCAAAAGCTCACTAAGTCACAGCTTAGTAAGACTACTGCCGTAGTCTTCCAAAGCAAGTTTGACGAAGATAAGCTGATTGCAAGAGTGACTATAGGTAAACAATATGTGGACTTCACAGTAGATGTGAAGTGTGAACTCCAAGTAGGAGACCATATTGAGCCAAGTAGCATCAGAGTGTATGACTTGACTAATGGTGAAGTAACCATAACAAGATTATGGGGAGAAGTGCTATAAGCACTTCTTCTTTATTATTTATATAACAACACACTATTTCTTCCTTTATTTGGTATGAATATTAATAACATTTAATTTATTTTAGATATGGGAAAGAATTTTATAATTTTAGTTTTAGTTGTTTTATCAGTTGTTTCACTGACTAGTCTCAAATCTATGTCATCTAGAGCATCTTATTGGATGCAAAGAACTATTGCTGCTGAAGCAGTAATTGAAAGATGTGCTGAAGATTGTGAAGACTATTTCCTTGATGTATTAATGGAAGGAGATGAATTCAATGAATGGATTACTCTAGAAGGTAATTTATAATGTTTGCTGTTTATGATATTTATGGGGAGCTAGTTAAATCTGGCTTCCCTAATTGGAAATCTGCATTCCAATTTAAAATATGTATGCAAAGATATGATTGGATAATTAAATAATATAAAAGAGTAGTATACTACTCTTTTATCTTTAATAAAAACAACACACTACTCTTTCCTTTTCTTGGCTGGCTAAGAATAGATAAAGGACCTATGATTAGTTATTTAAAAGCCAAAGTAGTCCTAATATTAAACAAAACCATTAAACAACAACAGTATGGGATTTTTAGATTCTTTGAGAACCTATGCAGGTGCATGGGAAGAAACAGGTAGAGAAAAGCTTTCTGCAAGTGAAATCAAGTCTATTGACAAGATTGAAGTAGTTGAGAAGGACAATGATTGGGGTACTTCAGTATCTATGTGCTTCTTTATGAAAGGTGGAGGCAGAAAGTATGTTCCATTGTCACGAAATTGTGATTTGGAAGATGGTGATAAAGTAGACCCTAAGTCTGTAGAAATCATCACTCTGGAAAGAGATGGTGAAGACCCTATCTACAGAGCTGTAGGAGATACTAAGTAAAGAGGGAAAAATAAAGTAGTCATATAGTGTGACTACTTTATTTTTTATTTGTTTTTAATACTACTTACTACTTCTTAATCTTGGTTAGGTTAAGATATTTGTAAAAGATTATTGAGTAGTTCCTAAAACAAAACCCCCCAAAAATCACCAATTTCATAATAATTCAAATCATAACAGCATCCAATAATAAATAGCTGTTTATACTGATAGTCTCAACATAGCAAATCATTTATCAGGGTAAAGATTGAACTCTAGTGCTACTGAAATTTAACTATATCCGTCAAGAATGACACACTATTACAGGACTGTGTGAGAAAAAAGTGATATATTTCACATAATTATCAATAGGCTTAGTGAGGTAAAAAGAGTAGAATCAACGTACACATTTATAGTGAGAGTAAGAAGGTCAATGAAGCGAAAGTTATCTTTATAAATATTTATTTGCTTAGAAGAGAATATAAGAATACTGAAGGTATTGGTGTAATGGTAGCACAGTAGTACAGCATTTATGTCTTGGCTACAGTAATAGTTCAAATCTATTATACCTTCCTATTAATAACCTAAAAAACAACAATCAAATGAAAACATTAAGATTAATTAAAGACATTATTACCTATCCTTTTAAGATTAGAAGGTCTTATTATGGTCTTGCAACAGCTGCTAAATTAAGAGAAGACCAGAAAAGAATGGAAAGAGAGGAGTAGACAGCATCTATGATAATGGATATTTCATACACTCAATCATTGTGTGTGTAATATTATGTTATATTTGCTGCAAGCTAATCTCTGAAGAGGAATTTGAAATATTAACCCTCTCCAAGTGGTTTGACAACAAATTAAAAAGTAAATAAGATGAAGACAATTTTAGTAGTTTACACAAATCAGGAATTATCTGTTGAGCAGATTAATAACCAAAAGATGCAAAAGTACTGCTTCCGAACAGATAGTGAAGTGAAAGTAGGGGATATCCTGAAGTCAAAGAATTATACCACTAATATGGTAGTGACTGATGTAATTGACCAAGATTACAAGTATTACAACAAACAAAGCGGCGAAATGGTCAATGTAATCAATTCTACAAACTGTTATCCTATCAAGACAATGGTTTTAAGAGAAGAGGATGAGCATGTGGTATATGCTTGCAAGACTAACTAAACCAGTCCTCTAAAAGAGGACATGCTCCTATAGTTCAGTGGATAGAACAACTCTCTCCTAAAGAGTAGACACAAGTTCAAGTCTTGTTGGGAGTACTAAAATAAATAAAATTCGTAACTTTGTACCATGTACAAAAAGCTCCTACTGTTTGTGAAAATCGTAGGAGGTATGCTCTCATAGCTTAATTGGTAAAGCACCTTCAACGGTAGGAAGTTATCAGTTCAAATCTGGTTGAGAGTACTAAGGTATTATACTCATATAGGTATAAAAGATTGTGTTTTTAGGTAAAAGGTGCAGTTTTATTGCAGTCATATTGACTGACACGATGGAAGTTTGTGAAAATATCTATCGTTTTTCGGAATTATCTTTGGGACATAGTAATATGTCCCATCTGTCCCTATAGCTTAACGGATAAAGCATTGGTCTTCTAAACCAAGTATCTAGGTTCGATTCCTAGTAGGGATACTAAGCTCGGAGACTGTATTCTTCATAGCAGAGCTTTATAAACACAATAGAAGGAGGCTGGTAGGTAAGCTACTATTTCTTGTTTTCAAGTGTTTTTTTTGTTCTTAGAAAAGTAATCAAAAAGCAATCAGAAATTTATAAAAATAACTATATATGGCAGCAATGAGTGATAACTTAGGATACAATTACTATGCAATTGTCCTAACAGAAGAAAGTAGAAATACATTATTAGAGCTATGTAAAGACAAAAACATTTGCTCTGGAGTCTTTGAATGTGTACAGAAAGTATATTGTGACCATTGTACAATTATGCACAATAGTAACCATAATCCTTATGTAAAAGAATATCTTGATACATAATTAGGAAAAGAGTTTACTATGGAAGTTGTTGCCGTAGGATACAGTCTTAATGCAATGGCTGCTAGATTATCTAGAGGATGGTATATCACTCAACTATGCACCAATGATATTCCACATATTACTATTGGTACATTTGAAGGAGGTAAACCAGTTGACAGTAATTTCATAGACTTCTGAAGAGGTTTGAAAACATCTATAATATTAAAAGGAATATTGAAGAAAGTATAATAATAAGCCTATGTTTAAGGAGTTTCTATGTTCTTTGTTTGGACATAATTTGGAAATATGTGAAGTTTCTTATAGAAAAGAATCAAATCCTATTAGAAGGAGTTCTATTCTTAACAGAAAAGGAGGAAAGAAAAGAACACTATATCCCAATTCATATAGAATCAAAACAGAGAAATGTTGGTATTGTAAAAGATGTGGTAAAATCATTAAATATAAGAACAATGAAAAATCTAAAAGAAGCCAAAGAACTTCTAGAGAAGTACAAGAGTATAACTCTGGAACAATTAGAGCAAAAGTATAAGAGATTTCCTGGTTATAGGGGTAAACTTATTATGTCATTCTTTACAAATTTTGGTACTGTATATTGTATCTTGTGTAACTCAGCTGTTGTTTGTTCAAATTGTATCTATTCCTTTAGAGATGAAAAATCAGCTTTTCAATGTGGGGATATTATATATAGGGAAATGAGTAATGCAACTTCAGCAGAAGAACTATACAATGCTATACAGAAAAGAATAAGTTATTTAACTCATGTTATTGAATGGTATGAAACAAGTAGTGGATAAATGTGTAAAAGCATTAAATGATTGGGTAGATAGTTTAGTAGAAGATGATGCAGATAGCAAGGGATAAAGACGGTACATTACGTTTATTTGATAATATACCAGTTAAGCACGAAGAAGGATATTGGACATCTCAACGTGGTTACAACGACATAGAATTGGATAGTCGTTTGTTCCCAGAAGTAACATGGGAAAATAGTCCTAAAAAGGTTGAGCTAGTAGAAGAAGATTTTGTAGAAAAAGCTTGTAAATGGCTTAATGATAATCTCTATACTACTCATGATACGTTTCACATTACTAGTATTGACAGTATTGAATATAATACAGTAGAGAAACTTATTAAAGAGTTTAGAAAAGCAATGAAAAATCCTTCTAAAAACTAAAAGTATTAAGTCAAACTTGATTAATAATCAGTACATTCTCTACCCTTAAATATAAAAATGTTGTATGAAAGAAGTAAGTGGTAATTTTAAATTTTATAAGTGATGAATAAGGAACAAGCCCTAAAAGCAATGAATGATACTAGAATAAGTCATCCAACATGGAATACTTGGTATACTAAATGTCATAATGGAAAATATTATAATAATAAAGGAGAGACAATTGAAGAAAAACAAATGCTAAGAATATTTAACATTACTCCTAATGATAATAATTTTTTCGAATTTGGTCCTAAAGATAGAGCTTGTGGATAAATACAAAAAGATAAAATTATGTGTTATAATCAAAAAAAGACTAATTGAAATTACTTAATAGTTCATTTGAAAAATAAAATAATTATGGTACAAATAATAATTGAGTTCATGTTATTGGGAGTAATAGGGGGATTACTTGGTATTTTTTATAGGAATTGCCTGAAGGTTAAGGATATGATATTCTATCCTTTGTACAGTAAAGTGTTTGTACCTATGGTTAAAAGTGGCAACAGGTTCTTACATTTTATAGCATATCCATTAGGATTCTGCGTCTATTGTAGTACCTTTTGGATAACCATGCTCATTCTTATACTCTTCTTGACAAGCTGGGATTCACTTCCCAAGTGGCAGGATATTGTAATAGGAATTATAGCAGCAGAAGGTGTAGCTCACTTGATAGTGTGTATAAGTTGCAGATTCTTAATACACAAACATCCTGACTTAGATAAGGATTACTTAAAACATTTATACGAATAACTAAAACAGTAAGATATGCAATATGAAGAAGGAATCTGAAAAAATTAATAAACATGAGTGAAATCAAATTAAGTCTGAGTATTGAGTTTCGAGGAAGAACAATGTTCAGCAAGGAGGAGTGCCTTAAAACAACTCTAGAGACCATTACTACAAAGAATGGTAGAAAGAGAACAGTAACAAAAGTAGTTGAGGATTGGGACAAGATGGAGAAGCACACTATGAGAGTGCCCAGCACAAATGACACCAATCCAGAGATTATCACTTTCCATACGAGGAAGTGCAAGCCAGCTACACAGTCCCTGAACATGAGCAGAGAGGCTTATAAACATATGATTGATAAGAATTCTTGTCCTTCATGGTCTAAGCCTGGCAAGTGGGCTGCAATGAGTAAAAAGGGAAGACTTGAAGCTCATTTGCAGAGAACAGTAGAACATCTTGGAGGTGTATCATATACCTATCAAGTGTTTGAGGACTAACTGGACATGTTCTCATAATAAAGGACAAGGGTACTATCAATATCCCTGTCCTTCTTTTTTTTTTACAACCTACTGAATAAGTAGGATAAAACTAAGAGACTATGGGATATGTTCCTAAATTTATACATCTTGACCATTTTATTGTCGTAAAATATCCATTTGGTGCTCATTGGAAGCATAGTTATATACGACATAGTGCAAAAGCAATCTTCAATACATATAAAGAAGACATTGAGGAAGGCACGAGCATTACTTTTGTAGCAAGAGGCACATCAGGAGCCATGATTGCAGGTGCTATGCTTAATGAGTTGCACAACATTGACCCATCTACTAAGACCTACATCCTGATTGTCAGGAAGGATGAAGATACAAGTGCTCATTGTTCTTCATTAAGAGGAATTGATATGGTTGGTACTACAAGGTTTATAGTTGTGGATGACTTTATAGCATCAGGTGAAACCATTGAAGCAGTTATACAAGCCTTAGATAGACAGCTTGAGGTATTTCCTCATCCTACTAATAAGTATGATATGCTTTGTGTAAGTAACTTCATTGATGCAAAAGCATTAAAGAAGAACTCATGTGATGATTACAGGAAGTGGAAAGGAATTTGCTCAAGATTTGAATATGTAGTATGTTGCCCTAAACCAGAATAGTATGACAGCATTTAATGTGTTACTCCTCATTGTGCTATGTATTTGGATTATTGTAATGTATAATAAGTATTCTCCTAAGATTGATATTGTATTATCAAGGAATAAACACATTGTACTATTATGGTATAATAAATGGACATCATTAAATGACGGAGAAAGAACTTTTGTAAGATTGTTTGAATTTTAAAACTCTCTGACATATGAAAAAAGTATTATTATTCACAGCAAAGGCAATGATAATAATCATACTTTATAATCTATCTCTTCAATTAATATCAGGAGCCAGTACTCTTGCTAATATTGTTGGGGTATTTCTATTGGTATGGGTATTATTTATAGTTATTGACTTTGCTATTAAAAAACTTAAAACATTAAAAGAACATGAAAAGAATTAAGTTTATTGTAGGCTTGTTAGCCTTGTTTATGATGGTAGGACTCAGTTCCTGTGGTTATGAAAGAATTGATGCTGGTCACGAAGGTATCAAAGTAAATCTGTATGGTAGTGATAAGGGAGTAGATAATATTTCTCTTGTAACAGGTGCCATTTGGTACAATCCATTTACTGAAAGTGTGTATGAATATCCTACATTTGTACAGACAGTAGATTATAAACCATTTGAAGTAAATTCAAAGGATGGTTCAAAGTTTACTGTAGACCCTAGTGCTCTTATTAAGATTAAAGATGGGGAAACACCTAAGATATTTAAGAAATACAGAAAGGATTTGGATGATGTTATTGATGAGACTTTGAATGTGCTTATTAAAGATATTGCAAGAGTTGTATTCAATAAATATAATGCAGATGAAATTGTATCTAATAGAGAAGCAGTAGACATAGATTTTGATAATAAGGTAAGAGAAGAGCTTGCTCTAGAAGGATTCGTATTAGAAAGATTAACTCCAGGAATTAAATACCCAGATTCTTATGACGATGCTATTAATGCTAAGAATAAAGCTATTCAAGATAAATTGAAGGTAGAAAATGAAGTAGCTGTAGCTAAGGCAGAAGCTGAAAAGACATTAGTTAAAGCTAAAGCTGAAGCAGAAGCTAATAAACTTAGAGAACAGGCATTAACTCCAGCTATTCTTGAAAAGATGTGGATTGAAAAGTGGTCAGGAGAAGTTCCTACTGTTATTACAGGCAGTAATACTTCTACATTTTTAGATTTGGATAAATTAAGAAGAAAGTAAATGAAGAATAGAGTAATAGAAATAAATGATGATATAGTAGCTATAGAGATTTTATATAAAGGAACTCAATTATTATGCTATATTAACAGAGAAGATTTGGAAAAAGTATCTTCAATAAGAGGAACTTGGCATATTACTAGAAATGTTAAAGGTCATTTAGATGGTGTAAGAACTAAAATTCAGGTAAATAAAATTAGAAAGCAAGTATGGCTTCATAATTTTATATTTAATAAAGTTAATTCTGATAATGTAGTTGACCATATTGACCATAATACTCTTAATAATGTTAGAAGTAATCTTAGAGAAGTTACTAAAGAACAAAATTCTCAGAATATTTCTACTACTCTATCTAAAAGTGTTACTAAATGTAGGAATGTAACAATGGAAAGAGGTAAGTATAGAGTGAGGATTGGAGGCAGGTCCTTTGGGTTTTATAATAGTCTTGACGAAGCTAGAGAAGCAGCAATTAGAAAAAGAAGAATTATATTCCCTATATCCTCAGAATTAGATAATAAAGTTACTATATAAACTTCTTATATTGGTACAGTACCTACATTATTTAGAGATATTAGCAAGTAACAAGCATTTGTTGGGTTTTACTTATAGGTCTTGTAATAGCCTATTTATTAAAGGATAAGTAGTATGTTTACATTTTGGTTAATATGTTTTATAATTTGCATTGTCGAATTATATTATATTAGAACGACTAAATTTAAAAAGAAAACTAGGAAAGACGTAATTCAAAGATGGGAACAAGTTAAATGGGAATATACAAAAGAGTCTCTTAAAATGTCAAGATTTCTCATTGGTTTATATGTAATAAGTTCTCTAATTCCTACTATTAATTTTATAACTCTCATTATTACTCTAGCAACTATAATACGTTTCAATATTGAGCCTAAAGGTAATGATGGCTGTGAATTATGCGTTTATAGGTTCTATACATCAGGAAAATTACTAAGTTGGCTATTTGAGAAAGTATGAAACAAAGAATCTTTAATAT
>JAZNOG010000069.1:0-13849 GCA_045580645.1 Bacilli bacterium | reverse complement strand
TATTTCAAAATCACATACATCTGTGATTCTTTTTATTGTTGAAAATGCAGGATTACATTCTTCATTTTCGTAGTTAGATATTGTATTATTTGCTATATTTAATTCTTTGCCTAGTTTTTCTTGAGTTAGGCCTCGTATTTTTCTTATGTTTTTTAATATTCTTCCTATCATTTTCATACCACCTTTTTTTATTATTACAAAAAAATAAATATTTATCATAAAACTTCGGTATTGCCGAATATTTTTGTTTGTTTTCTTGAAATATTTTTTTTACTCTGTTATAATAAACTTATATTTAGGAGGTATTTATATGGATAAATCTAAAAAGGAAACTATATTTGCTTTAGTAATTTCTATATCAGCAATTATTGTTGCTTATATAATTACATCTATACTTGGTGTAACAAATATTATTTTATACGAATCTATCTCTGCCACTGGTTATATTATTACTTATGAAGTTTTAATTTGGTACGCAATTGTTATTCCTGCGTCCTTGATATACGAATACGCACAAAAAAAGGAGCAAGCAATTTAATGCTTGCTCTTATGTTTTTATTAATTTTCCTTTTTTCAATAAATTTAGTAATTTTATATTTTGACTTGATGAGCCAATGTATACTTTGATTCCATTTTTATTCGCTATTTTTCTTCTGTTTGAAAAACTACTATCTGTTTTTATTGATTTTAATGCAGTTACTATACTTGTATGTGTTACTTCACATTTAGGATAATATTCTATTTTTTCTTTTTTATTTCCATTTACTATTTTTTGTATCACATTATAATCATATCCTGCTTTTTCTAATGCTTTCTTTCTTGCGTTTCCATTACCCCATTTCCCTGCAATTACTTCTTTTGCTATTTCTTCATTTGTTTTTTTATCTTCATAAGTTATGTATGGACATTCGCACCAGCCTGTCCATTTTCTTGCAGATAACTTTGTTTTACAAACTCCTCCACCTTTGTGATCTTGTTTTGCATATGTTTTATTTGGTGTGCATTCTATAACATATCCATCTCCTATGTATATTCCTATATGTCCACTCATATGAACTAGGATTCCTGGTATCTCTGGTAGAGTGCTTATTTTTCCTTTTTTCTTTGCTGCATTATACATTCCATTCGCAGACTTATCTTGTTTTGCATTGTATTTCAAATTTCCGTGTCCACCCCACAAATATGCTTTTATTAAACCTACGCAGTCAAATGCAAACTCTGTTCCTGCAGATGCTAAACATTTCTTATAAATGCTTTGCCTTGAAATGTTATATGCATATTGTTTAGCTTTCTGTGTTATAAATGCTTCAGATAATGTCTGTCCAAATGAGCCATACAAGTATATGCTATCATCTCCTAATGCTAATGCTTTTTTAACATATTCTACTAATCCTTTATTTGTTAATCCCATTTACATATCCTCCTATTTACTTTTGTTTAGTTTTCCATCATCTAATAAGTCTTTTGCAAGTTTTCTGCTCTTATCATATAATCCTTGAACTATTCTTTTAAACAATTCTTCTGTTATGAATATCTGTCCTATTGCTGGCAAATATGCATATAAATTGTCACATACATACTGCAGTTTATCTTCTGTCACATATTTCTCTGCTTGTAAAAACAAAGCATTTGCTCTGTTTCTTACCTTTTCTATTTTTATAATTATTAAAAGCCCTACAAAAACTAGTAGAGCAATTACACCTATTACTATGTATTCCATTTTATTTTTCTCCCTTCACATATTTTTCCCAGCCATCATGAATGTATGAGTTTCCACCAAGTATTTTGGTATAATGATCATACACTTCACTGGCTCTTTTCTTCTGTATTTCATCTTTTGGTATTCCGTTTTTCGAGTCTTCAATAAAATTCACTAGATAATTCATACATTGATTCTTATCTAATTTTCTAATGTCTTCATTTACTTTATCTAGTTTTTCATTTATTGGTTCTAATGCTTCTTTGAACTTTTTATTTAAAGCATCATCTATTGGTTTCTTTGTTTGTTTTGTAAAATTTATAATAATCATTATTGAATTTAACAATGTTGCTACTGCTAATATCATTCCTATTAATTCTTCCATTTTTTCTCCTTTACATTGCTTTTATAATATAATTTATAACTATGTATGGTTGTAAGTTGTTGTGTGAATTTCCACTACCTGTATTTCCAACTGTACCACCTTGAGTTGTACTTGATGTATTTCCAGAATTTCCACCAGTATTAAAAGCACCACTATTTGCAGTTGATCCACTATTTCCTCCTGTGGTTGATGCGTTTGTACTAACACTATGTGTATGTGCACCATTTGAAATTGCACCATCACTATCAGTACCATCATAACCATCTCCTGATTCATTTCTTCTCAAAACCATATAACCACCAGTTGATGCTGTCATACTTGAAAAACCTTTGTACCTTATACTATGTGAGTGAGCTCCTGCACTTGCAGCAGTACCTGATAATGCAGGTATACTATGTGTATGTCCATTTAGTCCGTGTGAGTGGGCACCTACTGAGTGAACGTGTCCATTTAATGTATGTGTATGTGCAGTTCCAGTAAATCCGTGGTTATGTGATGGCAATTGTGCAGTTGTTAATGTATGTGTTTTAGCTCCACCTGTTTTTCCAAGTGTTGAAAATTCCGAATCACTCGAATCTTTTCCTACTGGTATTCTTGTTTTTAAATTTGGAACATTAAAAGTTGAGCTTCCATTTCCGCTTCCGTATGTAGTTCCTATTATTGCGAATAATTTGCTATATGTGGTTCTTGATACTGCTTGTCCATTACAAAGTAAATATTTATTTGGTATTGTGTCACTTGCATATTGCAAGACACTTCCTATTGGTATTCCAGATGGTAGGACTTCTCCATCTACTTGTAATGTTCCACCTAGGTTAGAATCATATTCTTGACCTATTGCCATTGCATTTCCATTGTCTTCAAAATCTACTATTTTTTTCCCATTGATGTATATTCCTGATTCTGGAGTTAGTTTTCCATCTACCTTTACATCTCCTTTTATTACTCCACCAGACAAATCTAGTTTATTTCCTGCAGTTTGTGATGTTTGTTTTAATTTATCTATTAATGTGGTTCTTAAATTCCCACTTTTAAAATAAATAAAATTTTCATCTTTTAATGTTATTGCACTAATGTAACTATCGTATATGTCATCTTCTGTTTTTATTCTTATTTTTCTTCCTATGTGAAATTCTGTTACATCCATCAATTTTGATGTTTTTGTTATTTTAAATTCCACTAGATGATTGTATGTATTTCCTTTCATAACATTAAGTGCTTCTTGCCTTGCATTTTCTAGTGTGTCTACACTTATGGTTTCTACTTTTCCATTTATCCTTCCTGGATCATCCTTGTTTTCGGTTGTAGTTCTATCTTCTTTTAAATACAAGTTATACACTGAATTATCTTCTCGTATTAAAACTTGTACTTTTGCAGTTACATCTGATTCATAAACTTTGTTGTAATCTGTAACTTCTGGCAAAGTTGTATCTACTAGCCTTGTTGCTTCATCATCTTTGTTTTCTATCGTTATATTTAATTTGTTATTTTCAAATTTAAATGTTGTATAAATATTTTTGTATTGTCTGCAGTTTATTAAAAAGGTATGGAAATTATACAAACCATTTTCTGCGTTTGTTGATACCGATACTTTTGTGTTGGTTTTCCAGTAAATATTTATATAACCAACATTTATGTGTATGTCATCAGAGTTCACAAAGTTTTCTGATATTGTGTTGGCTATAAATTGTTCTATTGAATTACTGGTCATTGTTCCTGTATCTTTTTCTATTATCTTTCTATCGAATATGTTAGAAATATCCCTTGCAGTTACTTGGGATACATTACTACCTTTTTCTGTTTCTACATCATCTATTAAAAAAAGGAATTGTTCATATAGTCCATTTACGACCATATAATTTCCTTTTTTTAATCCTTCACTTTTTATCAAGTAAAATGTACTTTTGCCATTTGTTTCTTCATCTATATTAATTTCGTATTGGGATGGTTTTGTTATTGATAATATTTTCAAATCTTCTTTGCCTAATATGTATATCTCCAACTATATGCACCTCCTCCAGGTTCCATTTACTTTTATCCATCTTACACATCTTCTCCAGGTGCCACCTATTTTTATCCACTTTTGGGTTCTTTTCCAACTACTACTTACTTTTATGTGTCCTGTCTTTTTATTTCCTGTTAATGTTATTACTATGTCTTTTGTATGGTAATAACTACTATTGTTACAAGTAGTTCTTAAATACAATCTTATTGTTACTGAATTATTTGTACCCATTGCTTTGTATATTGCATCTAGTTCTGCATCTGTAAAAGTAAAAGTATAACTTGTTCCTGTTACTGCTCTGTATGATGCAAGTTCAGTTGAACCATCCGTTTTGTATATTCCAAGTGCCATTGTACTTCCACTTGGATTTGCAAATGTTACCGCTTCATTATCTCCTAGATTTATATTCTGTCCTGTGCTTATTGTTGCTATCTGGTATGTCGTAACCGATATTGTTGCATATCCTGCTTCTCCACTTGCAGATCCTACTTTTTGTACCTGTATTGTATATGTTGTATTTGCTGCTAGTCCTGTAAAACTTCCACTTGTCTGCCAATTTCCATAACTTCCACCTGACTTTGCTATTCTATAATGTGTGCTCGACACTGTTACATTACATCCAGATGTTACTGTTATCGTATTTATTGTTTTACTTGACAATGATATTGTTGGAGTTGTTATTGCATATGTTGTTGCACTTGTACTTGCATATCCTGCTTCTCCACTCGCAGACCCTACTTTCTGTACTTGTATTGTATATGTTGTATTTGCCGCAAGTCCTGTGAAAGTTCCACTTGTCTGCCAATTTCCATAGCTCCCACCCGACTTTGCTATTCTATAATGTGTACTTGACACATCAACATTACATCCAGATGTTACTGTTATCGAACTCGATGTTTTCGAACTAAAGGAAATTGATGCTACTGTTATGGGATGAGTATATGCTGTTAGTGTTGCACTATCAGTTGTCAATTGACTATCTTTTCTTCTTACCCTTGTTTTTATATTATATCCTGTATTTGATGCTAAACCTGTTATTGTATAACTTCCTGATGTTCCATCTGTTATATCAATTCCTGTCCATGTACTTCCATTATCTCGAGAATACCAGATGTAATCTATTGTATTATCTGAACTCCAGCTTATCGTTAAACTTGAACTTGTTCTACCACTTAAGCTATGGCTTACCGTTGCGTATCTTGGTATGGTTGCTGGTGCTACTGTTACACTTGCTGAACCAGAAGTTAATGAATAATCAGATGTGCCTGCTGTACAAGTGAACGACCCTGACTTACTAGCCGAATATGTACCATTGTCGCTATGTTTTACCGTAATTGTTCTTTCTCCAAAGTTCTGCCAAGTATTTGTATCTCTCATATCTACAGGTTTATTGTCTTTTACTGTTGTTCCATCTATTATCGAGGTCAAACCTTTGGTCGAGTTATATGTTGCATATGATGAGTTTATTGACCTACATTCCAGTTTTAATTTAACACTAGATGTATTATCTGCTATACTTTGACTTTGTACTTCATATCCCAGTCTGACTTGGTATTCTTTTCGAGTTTGTCCATTTCTTACTTTACAATTGTTTACTGTTCCATATGTGTATGCCATTGTTTTTTCCTCCTAGTTTTTAAAAATATTGATCATAAATATCTCCATCCGAACCACCACTAGGAGCACTTGTTCCTGTGCTATAATTTTTCTTTGATATTGTTCCTACATCTGTTTTTTGGACATAGTATTGTAATCTATTATCAAATTCTGTAGGCAAGTCCGCTTTCTTTACGAACAAGCTTCCATCTATTACATTTTCTAGTGCATTTTGTATTTCTGCTAATACTAGTTGGGCTTCATTTTCTATTTGATCATATACACTTTGAAAATCTACAAATGTTCTTCTATCTGTAAATCCTGTTATAATTCCATTCTCTACTTTAAATCTCGCAAATTCGTATTGGTATTTTTGACCGCCACTTGTTATATCCTGTTGTGCTAATGTTGGATAGTTATTTGTTTCGTATATTGCTTTTATTTGTGCCTGGTTTAATTCATCTACTGTGTTTGTTAGCGATAAATCAATTTCACAAATCAAACTATAAAATCCGTTATTAGTAATGTCTGTTAATGTTACGCCTGATATTATTTGCAAAAATCTTCCTTTTACTACAAAGTATCCATCTCCTATTGTTACTGATGTTTGTGTGTTTGATAATGCACACCCTCTTGCTACTCCATTTCTTCCATTTAGGAATTTATCTATAAAAAGTGCAAACGCTTCTGATGTAAACGTTTGCAAATTGAATATGTGTCCTTTTAACATTTTTTCCTCCTTATACTGCTTTGTATTGTACAAATATTGTTATTTTTCCACTTGTTATTTCTCCATCTGCTTCTAGCCTTATCGTAGATGCACCTTTTCTTAATTTAAAAAAATTAACAAAATTAGGATTTAAAAAATTAAACAAATTAGTTCTTCCTGTGCTGGATACTTTAGTTATTTCTTGTTCTGTTTCTTTTGTGTTATATACAAAAGTTTCTCCTTCCAAAACAACTAGTCCATCTAAACTTAATTTATTTACTTCTATATCATCTTCTAAAATTGTTATAACTGGTCCGCTTACTTCTCCATTTAGTTCTAATTTAAATGGTGCCGCTGCGTGTCCTTTATTTTCAAATATAATGTTTCTGTTATCATATGCTGTAAATATGGAATCCCAGTCAAAATTCCATCTTATTTCATTATCTATTGAGTCTATCGTATAAACTACTTCTTTTGCTTCATACCATAATGATTTGCAATTGAATATTACTGGCACTCTTAATACTCCATCTGTACCTATTTCACTTTTTTCTACTGATGAAACATCTATGTCTTTGAAATATTCAATTGTACCTTTGTTCAAAGGTATCTTGTATACAAATTTCAAATTTGTTGCAGATTCTATAAAATCTACAAATTCTTTATACTTTTCGTATGTTTTGAATATAAGTTCTCCTGATATTTGTCCTTGTGTTAGTTTTCTTATGTTTTGTATGAAATTATCTCCTATTTGTGCATATTCAATATCATAAGCATAACCAAGTCCATTTGGAGAACTTAAAAAACAGCCACTTTCAATATTCATCATTGAAAATCGCTGACCCATTTCATTTTCTATATAAAATTCTCTTACCATTTTGTTCTCCTTTAATATCTACTACCTAGTCTTCTGTTTACTGTGTCTATGATAGTATTTATTTTTGTTGGTGTTAATTCATCTTGTGCATAAATGTTCAATGTTGGTGTTGTAAACACTGTCTTTGTTTGATCTATTATTGATTGTTTTATTTCTCCCATATTAGGATTTATATCTCCAAACCTGTTTTTCATTTTATTTGTTATTTCATCTATTTGTTTGTTCAAGTTTTTTTCTTCATCTTCTAGACCTAATTCAGCACCTTTCATCACATTTTGGAATATGTCCCTTGTTTCTCTTGATGGTGAATGTATATCAAATGATTTTTTTAATCTTGTTATTATTCCATCTGCAATGCTTGATGCTTTTGACCACAATGTTGGTTCTGAATTTTTCATTTCTTCTAACATTGGAGACATTGCATTCTTCATTGCTTCTTGTGTCTTTTTAGGCATTGCATCATATGACTCTAAAATTTTATCTACTAACAATTGGTTTTCTTCTGATATTTCTCCACCATACATTTCTGTTTGTGAAAGCATTGCCAACCATACGCCCAATTGTTCCGCTTCACTTTCTGACATATTTTTATACATCTGCTTCCAGATTTTCTTTTGTGTTTGTTCATGCCTATAATTTTCATCGTTAATTGACATATTTTTATTATGTGTTGTTAGCCACATACTATTTTTTAAATCTTCTATTGTGTTATTATGTCTTTGTTCTTCTTGTTCTTGTTCCCAGTTGTAATGTTTTATATGTTCTAGAAAATCTCCATCTTGATCAGCTCGTTTAGCGTAATTTTCTGCGTATATTGACATTATTTTTGCTACTTCTTCATTTGCTAAATCTATCTTTTTTTGCTTGTTTTCTATTATCTTGTTGTATTCTGTAGCATACGCTTCATTTTGCATTGTTGCTTTTGACCCATACCTTTGATTTAGTAATGCTATTTCTTCTATTGTTCCTTCTTCAATTAATGCTTTTGTTTTTTCTGCCTGTTGTTCTGCAGTTGCTATCCATTCTTGTGATTGTATTTTGTATTCTTCCAGGCTACCTTTGAATGCTTCTGCAGTAGTCGATGCTTGTTGAGTTATTGCACCTGCTATCTTTTGTTGTATTTCTATTTCTCTGTTTTTTAAATTTCTCAATTGTTCGAAGTATTTATCTAATTGTTTTATTTCTTGTTTTGTATAATCCCTTCGTTCATCTGATGCAGTTTTACAAATCCTTGTAATTCCTTTTTGTATTTCATCCATCTGTGTTTGTAAATTCTGTTGCTCTTTTGTAGTTGCAAACATTGTTGTTTTGAAAGTATTCAAATATCCTTCTGCATTTTGTATTCCTGTATAAAAGTTTGATGCAGATTCTCCCATTGTAGTAAATTTTGAATTTACTTCTCTTTCCATTTCTGCTATTGCTGCAACTATAATTCCTACTGCTGCCGTTATTCCTATTACTGCTAATCCCGTTGGGCTAAATGTTGCTTGCAATACACCTGCTAGGTTATTTACCGAATCTTTTGATGATGTCATTTTTCCTGTGGCTACACCTATTGCTTGTGCCATTGTTCCCATTCCAGTTGATACACTACCTATTGTGCTTATTAATGTTGACCCTACTTTCAAAAGTGGTCCAGCAGCTGCAACCATTAAGCCTATTTTAATTACATTTTCTTGTTCACTATCACTTAAATTTCCAAATTTATCGACTAATTTATTTGCTTCTTCTAATAACTTATTTGCAGTTGGTAGTAATTTTTCTCCCAAGCTACTTGTCAAATTTTTAGTTTTTGCAGTTAATTGTTGTATGCTAGATGATGTGTTTTTGTTTACTTCATTTCCATATTTTTTTGCCGTTTGTTCTAGTATACCCATTAACCTTATTTGTTGTTGCTCTTGGAATGTTAGTTGTTTCCAACTTCTGTTTTTAGCTATCTTTTTGAAAGCATCTGTTGTTTGTAATAATGCAACATTAACATTGACACCCAAGTCTTCTATGGCCTCTGTGTTACCAAGCAAACCTGATCTAATTCTATCCATAACATCAGTCATATCCCTACCTGTTGCTGATGCAATTACTGATGATGCTTTTAATAATTCTTGTGTTTTCTCTGCGTTTTCTGTTTGATCATCTGTTATTGATTGAATTAAATTTCCGTATATTTGTGCATATTTATATGCTTCACTAGCGGACATATTGTAATCTATAGCTTTGTTTTCTGCGAACTCTTTTATGCTTTCTGCTGCTTTTCCGTATATTCTATCTACTTGTTGCATTGCAGTTTCTGTTTCGATTGCAGATTTTGTCATAGCAGTAAAACCTGCAATTACTGGCACTGTTACCCCTACTGTTAATTTGTTTCCTAACGAATCTATTTTTCCTGCTATCGAATCTAATTCTGTTCCCAGGTTTGTTAAATAATTACCAGCTTTATTCCATCCAGAATTTTCAGTTTTCAAATTTGCTAGTTTGTTTTGTGTATTAGCAATTTCTCTTTGTAATGCTCTGTAGTTTTCTTCATTTATTTGTGTTCCTTCTGCCATCTTCTTATCTGCTTCTTCTTTTAGCTTTTTCAAACTATCTAGCTTCTTTTCAGTTTGTTCTATTGCTTCATTCAATAATTTTTGTTTTTGTTCTAATAATTCGGTATTCTTTGGATCTAATTTCAACAAAGAGTTAACCCCGCCTTAGCTCTTTGCTCAGACTAGATGTAGCAGAATTAACTTTGCTCAATGCATTTTGGAGACCAGATGTATCTCCACCTATTTCTACTATAATACCTTTTATGCTTCCTGCCATTTTTTCTCCTTTCATTAAAACAAGAGGGATTGCTCCCTCTTATCCTAATAACCTGTCTATATCTTTTTGTGTAGCTTTTTTGCTATTGTCCTTCTTTGGTTCTATGAAAGTAAGTAATATTTTCATAATATCCACATATGTTAGTTCTTTTAAATCATTAATGGTCAAACCTACCCTTAAACACGACCCCACAAATTCATGTTCAGGAAATTTTTCTTTGGTATTGCTTTCTCCATATAATTTATCTAATTCTTCTGTAAGTTCATTGTCTACAAAAGCAACCTACGGCATATTCCGTTACCTCCGAAAGCCAATCATCTTCTACATTAAATTCTTTAATTTCCGATAACCATTTTTCATAACTTTCTATTTTATTATTAGCAGTGTATATTAAAATCCACGCTATTTGAGTTATTTTAATTACAAACTCATCTGTATCTCCTATCATATACTCTGATAATCGAACTAACTTTTCTTCTTCACTTATTTTTTGATTCTGCAGCTGTTGACCTGCAACCGCTTGTCTTATCAAATAATTTTGAACGAATTGCATATCTTTTAATATTCCTGTTTTAAAAAAAGTCTTGTATTTTATGTATGTAAGTGCATTGCACTCTATTTCATATTCTCTGTCTTCTATTGTTATCGTTTTCATTTACTATACTCCTCCTATTGTAGCATCTTTTTCATATACTTCTGCGAAGAATGTATCGTATATAGCTTGGTTTGTTTCATTTGGTTCTATTACTGCTTTTATTGTTTTATCAGTAGTACGAGGGCTCATTGTTATTGAAATTGTATCTGTTTGTGGCTCTTTGCTTTCTTCTACTGTATTCATTTCTGCACTTGGTCTAGTTGCAGTACAATCATAATAAACAAATCTTCTCTTTTTCGAATCTCCCTCAATTTCTCCCATTAATGCAAAACGAGCATTCACATCATCTGCACTTTCAATTAAAGCACCATTAATGTCTTGTGTTTGTCCTAGAATTTCTTTCAAAAATTCTTCTGGTGTCATTGCTATTTCTAAATCTCCTGTATATCCTTGGTTTGATGTTGCAATATAATATTTTATATTATCTGCATAAAACGGAGTAGTTTCTCCTTCTGGATCTGCTGTTAATGAAATAGCTCCAGGCATTGCAAATGGTTTCCCATAAGTTATTGTTCCTGATTCTTCAATTATCTTTGCAATATGAACATTGCTTAGTCCAAATTTTACTTTGTTTTGTGACATTTTTATTTCCTCCTTTTAAATATTAAAAAAATAACTTACTTGCCAGACTTGTTCATCTGATAAGTAAGTTTCATCCGTTTTGTTCCAGGGTATTTCTCCCAGAATTTCATTTTCAATTTTTTCTTGTTCCATTAAATCTTTTGTTATGTATGTATAATCAAGTTTTATTGGTATCTCTTTTTTATACACTTTATTATCTGCCATAAAATTATTAGTTCCAATTGTTATGGCTACTAAATGTGGAGGTTCGGTTGCTTTTAAAAATCTTCCATAAGCATATTTGAACCCTGCCTTTTCACACTTTGTTTTTAATTCTTCTAGTGTCATTTTGCAGACCTCCTTCTTATTACTGTAGTAATTTTTTCTTCATATTCTTTTTTATACTTTTCTTCAATTGGTCTTATGTGTGGTATTGGATTTGTTCTACCTCCATTTCGAGTTGCGTGTCCAAATTCTAATAAATGTGTTAATTGATAGTTGGTCTTATTATGTATTTTTATGGTATATCTTCCTTTATTCAATTTACCTTTTTGTTTTGTCCACCCTGTATGATATGGATTTGATCTACTTCCTTTTCCTCTTGGCGATTTCTGTTTTAATTCTTCTACCGCTTCTTTAGTTACCGAGTCAGTTACTTCTCCAACATCTTCAGTTATGTCCTCCACATAATCTTCCAAATATTTTTTTAACACTTTCTCCAAATCTTCTGGTTTAGTTTTATTTGACATTCTTTATTTTCCTTTCGCAGACAAGCACTATTTCATCTGCAGTTGGTTCTTGTGTTCTAATTATCGAATATGTTTGATTCATATAAATCAATTCATTTTCATTCTCATAATTCAAAGCACTTATTCTTAATCTCAAGTTTGGTCTAAATCCTTGTTGATTGGCTTCATAAAATTCATTAGCATACACATCTTCTACTCTTATTATCGGTATCTCTTTTTCAATTACCTTTTCTTTTTCAGTACCTATTGAATTTGTTTCAATTGTGCTACTTAACAACTTGCAAGAAATATCACGCATTGTTCTCCACCACCTTGTAATCAGAACTTAATCCTAAATTACTACAAAGAAGGTTGTATGTTTTTTGTGATAGTTCTTTTTCTTTTATATCCACATTTCCAAAATTTGATTTAACATACATAACTATTGCAGACTTTACCAGGGCATTGGTAGTTTCTGCTCTTATGCCCTGTCTTTTCAAGTCTTCTATTCCTGCATTTACCCACATTTCAATTTCTTTATCTTTTAGGGTTGCAGTTGCTACGATGCTCAATGCTTGTTTACACAAAGCTATTAATTCTGTATTATTCATACAACCTTCCTCCTATTTACTAAACTGCAGCAGGTGTATATTGACCATATGCAAAGTAGTCTGGTCTTGCTTTACCATCGAATATTGCATATCCACCGTATGTAGTTTTTCTTCCTTTTATTGTTTTTTCTTTATCTACTCTTATTGGTGTTACTTCATTTAGTATGTAGTTTCTGCAGTTTCCTACTACTACATCATTATTTTTCAAGTATGGATCTTGTTCGATTGATACTAGGTTTGTAGCTGATAAACCTTGTAAAAATGGATAGTTACCATTTTCATCTTTGTATCCAACTATTTCGATGTTTACATTACTTGAAATGTATGCTTTTGCACCAATTCTTGCATCATCTGATAGTGATTTGTATGTTGCTATAATATTTGCAACTGGATCTGAACCTGTTTTTACTGGCTCTAATCCGTTTGTTATACCTGTTGGTTTATTTTTACCATCTCCATAGATAATGGCATTTACTAATGCTTTACCCATTTTGTTAGCTAATTCATCTAATATAAATGCGATGAAGCTTTCTACTGCCATTTCTTCTAATTTCCAAGTAATAACTACATCTTTTGCTAATTCCCAACCTGTTAATTGTAGGTTTCTGTATTCAGCACCACCATTTGTTGTATCTGTTAGCTCTGTATACCAATTAGCATCATCACTTTCAAATAAATATGGCAATTCAATGTTTCCTGCTACTTGTAATTTTCTAACATCTCTAAATATTGGAGATTGTTTTGTTATTATTTCCATTAAATCTTGTCTAACTGATGTTGGTATAAATAAACCACCATTGTTGATTCCTTGTGTATCTGCAGTTGAAGCCACAAAATCTGTAGCAGTTGTTGTGATAGCATCTCCTAATGCTCTTTTTTCATCTTCTGTAAATCTTTCTTCTTTTAATCCCATTAATTTTTTAGCCCAAGCACTTCTGTACTCTTTGTCAGCTATTGTGAATTTTCTTTCTTCCATTTCTTCATTTCCTCCTAATTTGTTTAATTTTGAAACATCAATGTTTCTTTTTTCTAATTCTTCTGTGTCAGCTATTAAGTTTCTTTCTTCTTCATAACTCATTTCACTTTCCACATTTTCTTCTGGAACTTCTTTGTTTATAGCTTCTATTTCTTTTCTTATTTCAGCTATTTCTTCTTGAGTTGTTGCCTCAATTATTTTGTTTTGAAGTTCTGTTTTTCTTTCTTGAATTTCTTGTTTTGTCA
>JAZNOG010000068.1:0-10392 GCA_045580645.1 Bacilli bacterium | reverse complement strand
AAGAATTGATGGAAAAATATAAAAAAATTATGGAAATAGAAGAAAATGACAAATTTGAACAAAAAGAAGCAAAAAAAGAACAAATAAAAACAAGAATAAGAAAATAATCTATTTTTGATACTTGAAAAAAATAGATTTTTAACCTATACTTATAATAGGTGAGAATATGCGTGATTATCAAAACGATTTTAATAATGATTTTAATGATGACTTAACAAACTTTGATACAAAAAAGGACATATTTTTTTTCTTAAAAAATAAAAAAATTATGCTTATTGGAGGAGTTTTATTAATATTTATTATGACACTTTTATTCTTTGTTTTCAGCAAAAATAAAGACGAAAAATATTATATTACTTTAGAAGGAGCAGATGTAATATTAATATATGAAGATTCTTTATATGCAGAACCAGGATACAAGGGGTTTAATGATAAAGAAGAAGATTTGACTTCGCTAGTAACAGTATCTTCAAATGTTGATACTACTAGACCAGGTAATTATACTGTAATATATGAATTAAATGGTGTTAAAGTATATAGAACTGTTAAGGTAATATCAAAAGATATAGTTACTACCACGATAGAATTAAAGGGCAATGATGTTATTTATTTAAATGTAAATGATATGTATGTAGAACCGGGCTTCATAGCAACAGACATAATAGATGGTAACATCACTAATAAAGTTATAGTTTCTAATAATGTTGATGTAAAAAAAGCAGGAGAATACAAAATCACTTATAGCGTTATTAATTCCTCAGGAATTACTACGTTTGCATATAGAAAAGTTATTGTTTCATCAAAAGAGACAAAAATTAATCTAAGTTTAAGCAACAGCAATCAAACATCTGGTCCAATATATATAAAAGTAAATATAATAGATGATAATTTTAATTATATGATATTACCAAACAATACAAAAGTAACAAGCAAAACATATTCTTATAAAGTAACAAAAAACGGAACATATAAATTTACATATTATAATAAATCTGGAGAAAAAACAGAAAAAAGCATCACTATAAGTAATATAGCAGTTACACCTAGTAATAAATTTAATTTAAGTTTAAGCAGTAGTAGCCAAACATCTGGTCCAATATATATAAAAGTAAATATCATAGATGATAATTTTAATTATATGATATTACCAAATAATACAAAAGTAACAAGCAAAACATATTCTTATAAAGTAACAAAAAACGGAACATATAAATTTACATATTATAATAAATCTGGAGAAAAAACAGAAAAAAGTATAACCGTAAACAACATAGTGCTTGCAGCAAATAATAAAATAAATTTAAGTTTAAGCACAACATCTAAAACAGGTGGCCCAATAAATATAAATGTAAATATAATAGATGATAATTTTAGTTATATGATATTACCAAACAACACAAAAGTAACAAGCAAAACATATTCTTATAAAGTAACAAAAAACGGAACATATAAATTTATCTATTATAATATTTATGGAAGCAAAGCCGAAAAAACAATAATTGTATCTAATTTAGTTGAAATACCAGGAGTAAATGTTTATACAAGTGATAACATAAAAAGTGGAAATATACATAGTGTAGGATTCCAAATAAAATTAACTTCAAGCGCTAGTTCTATATATTATTGTTTAGATAGTAATAATACATGTAATCCCAGTATAAAATATACAGATCAACTAACCTTCTTAAGTAGCACAAATAAATATTTAAGATATACAAGTTGTAATAGTAATGGGATTTGTAACACTCCAAGTAGTTACAAAATAAACTTAAATATAAATTTGGTTAATCCGGAAGTAAGCACTTCAACATCTACACGATATGGAATGAAAAATCCATATCAAGCTGCATATTATTATCAAGCAGATAGTAGATGGGCAAATTATGATATATATATAAATAATTCCATGGCGGCATCGGGATGTGGATACAACACGTATGCTATGTTGTTAACAGGACTTACTCATGATTATTCTATTACACCAGTAACACTTATTAAAAAATTAAAAAGCTATCGTTCTACTTACAATATAGAGTTTCAACTCAAAAGTCAAAATGGTGCTTTGCATGATTATATAATTCATACTCATACATATATGAAAAGTTATTATAACTATGACTCAGCAAATTTATGGAGAAATGATGTGAAAAAAATTTATGCTGATGCTAAAAAAGAAAAAATAGTAGCGTCATTAAAAATGGGACATATGATTTTTGCAAATGTTCCTGGACATTTTATTGCTTTAGTGGGCATAAATGAAAATGAAAAAATATATGTTTTTGATCCAGCAAGAGGAACTTCTCTACAAGACGTTGATACATTATATGATGACACTTATTACAATTATCATAATAAATGCACTACATCAGGCAATTGTGGCATGAGGGTTGCTTATGAAGTATACCCTAAAGGTGGAATTAGTTTAGATGAATGGCAACAAATAAAGTAAAACGAACAAACACTTGACTTTTCAAGTGTTTTTTGATATAATTTATACACTTACAAAAAGGGGGAATCTGTATGTTAATTAGCACTATATCAAGAATTATTACTCTATATCTAGTTACAGTTTTAGGAGCTTGTGGTATTGATTTATATATAGTTACAAATACTATTCAAACATTACTTGCATTAGGATATAAAATAGATATGTCTAAAATAGGTAAAATGAAAAATATAATAGATCAAGAACTTGTAACAAGTGATATGGAAAGATTAACATTTGCAAGCAATTTAGTTAATGCTTCTAGAAGATTAAGAAGTTACCAATCAAATAAAAGCTTATTATCTAATACCTTATTAGCAGAAGGATTATTCATTCCAATTGATGAAAAATCAAGAAAAGCTTATGAAAAAAGCCCAACTTTACTTAATTCATTATTTATTTCTACTAGAAAAAGACCACAAGAAAACACTAAAAATGATATATATTTTCAAGAATTAGATAATAAAACAACTATTGCCTATTTATTTAATGAAGAAAATAATGAAATTGCAATATTAAAAATAAAAGGAGAAATAACTGTATCAGAAGAAGAATTAAAACACCAGTTATTAGTGGAACATAAATTAAAAACTAATGAAGAAAAATTACTTTCTACTACTTTTGAAATATTTGAATCATCCGAAAGTTTATCAACTGCATTAAAAGAAAATCCAACTTTAGTAATAGAAAGAGTATTTAATAGAATAAATAATTCTACAACTAAAACTTCTGAAGATGCTTTTATTAGAGAAATAAAAAGAATATTAGAAGAAGAAAAAATGTCTTCTGACAAACAAGAAGAAACAAATGATTGCAGTAAAATATTAGATGCTTTCTATAAAGAAAAAGAAGAATACTTTGCTTCTATGGATAAATACATGGAAGAATTGTCTGATAAAGGTATTTCAAGAACAAGAAAATAAAAAAATATAGACATTTTTAAAAAAATGTTTTATACTTTATGTAAAGTGTATGAAGGAAGAGTAGTTTTAATATTTTATCCTAGAGAGTTAGTGTTTGGTGAAAACTAATATAAAATATAAAATGAAGACACCTTTTAGCTGTTTATTTAATAATAAACCGGTAAAACCGTTATCTTAATGAGTGATTATAGCAATATAATAAATTGGGTGGTATCACGGATTTAACAATTATTCGTCCCATAGGGATGGATAGTTGTTTTTTGTTTATAAGGAGGAAATTTATGAAAAAAAATATGAATAATAATTTTAATATTAAAAATGTTAATGAAAAAGTAGAACTTTTTGGATGGGTTAACAAAAAAAGAAACTTAGGTGGTTTAATTTTTATAGATTTAAGAGATAGAAGTGGAATTATTCAACTTGTTGTAAGGCCAGAAAATAAAATTTATAACTTAGCAGAATCTTTAAAAAATGAATATGTTATAAAAGTCCGTGGAGAAATTAAAGAAAGAGAAAGTAAAAATCTAAACATTCCTACAGGTGAAATAGAAGTAGAAGTAGAATTTTTAGAAATTTTAAATACATCACTAGATTTGCCTTTTGAAATAACAGATAATCCTACATCTTTAGAAGAAACAAGATTAAAATATCGTTATTTAGATATAAGAAGAAATGAAATAAAAAACAACTTGCTAATTAGACATAAAATGAATATGGCAATTAGAAATTATTTAACACAAAATGATTTCATTGAAGTAGAAACTCCAATTTTATGTAAATCAACACCAGAAGGTGCAAGAGACTATCTAGTGCCGTCCAGAGTAAACAAAGGAAAATTTTATGCACTTCCTCAATCGCCTCAAATATTTAAACAATTACTTATGGTCGGAGGAATAGAAAGATATTTTCAAATTGCAAAATGTTTTCGAGATGAAGATTTAAGAGCGGATAGACAACCAGAATTTACACAACTAGATATGGAAATGAGTTTTGTAACCGAAGAAGATGTCATGAACATGGCAGAAAATGTTGTAAAAGAAATATTTAAAGAAGTAAAAAATATTGATATTAAACTTCCTTTAATACGTATGAAATATGATGATGCAATAAATCTTTATGGCTCAGATAAACCAGATTTAAGATTTGATATGAAAATAAGCGATGTAACTAACATTTTAAAAGAAACAGAATTTATTTTATTCAAAAATGCTATAGAAGAACAAGGTATTATCAATTGCGTAGTAGTAGAAAACCAAGCCGATAGTTTTTCTAGAAAAGATTTAGATAAACTTAGTGATTTTGTAAAAACTTATAAAGCAAATGGACTTTTCTATTTAAAATATAATGAAGAAGTAACTGGTTCGATTGTTAAACAATTAAGTAAAAATGAAATTGAAAATATAAAAGAAACACTTAATATAAAAACAAATGATTTAGTATTATTCGTTGTAGGTAATAAAAAAATAGTCAAGAACTCTCTAGGAGCATTAAGATGTAAACTAGCTCGTGATTTAAATTTGATAAAAGAAGAAGATTATAAAATGTTATGGGTAACTGATTTTCCATCATTTGAATATAGTGAAGAAGAAAATCGCTTTATGGCATGCCACCATCCATTTACTGCACCAAAAGATGAAGATGTAGATAAATTATTAACAGATAAAGCAAATTGTTATTCAAAAGCATATGATATTGTTATAAATGGTTATGAAGTAGGAGGAGGTTCTATTCGTATCCATGATCAAAATATTCAAGAAAAAATGTTCGAGGCTCTAGAACTTACTAAAGAAGAAATAAAAAATAAATTTGGATTCTTTGTAGATGCCTTAAAATATGGAACTCCACCACATGGAGGAATTGCTTTTGGTCTTGATAGGTTGACAATGATTTTAGCAGGGACAGATAATATCAAAAACGTTATTGCTTTTCCAAAAACAACAAGCGCTTCTTGCTTAATGAGCGAAGCTCCAAATATTGTAGATAAAGATCAACTAGATATATTAAATATATGTATAAAAGAAAAATAACCTAAAGTAAAAACTTTAGGTTTTTTTGTTTTTATTAAGGAATTTTTGTTTTTCTTGCGAATTATATATATAGGAGTTATTTTGTAAGGAGGAAAAAATATGTTAGAAACAGAAGAAATAAAAATAGAAAATATGATATATAAAATAAGAGGACAGCAAGTTATGCTTGATAGTGATTTAGCAAAACTATATAAATGTGTAAACGGAACAAAAGAAATAAACCAAGCCGTTTTAAGAAATAAAGAAAAGTTTCCTGAAAGATTTTCTTGGAAATTAACCGATGAAGAAACAAATAATTTTTTGGTCACAATTTGTGACCAAAAAAGAGAAACACGCGGTGGAAGATATAAAAACCCTAGAGTATTTACTGAACAAGGTGTTGCAATGCTTGCAACTATATTAAAGTCTAAGATAGCAACTGAAGTAAGTATAAGTATTATGGATGCCTTTGTATCTATGAGGAAATATATATCATCAAACTTAATTGAACAAAAATATATAAATAATATGGTTTTAGAACATGATAGCGATATTAAAATATTGAAACAAACATTTTCTTCATTTAAGGAGAAATCAAATGAAATATACTTCTATGGACAAATATACGATGCATATTCAAAAATAGTAGATATATTTAAAGAAGCAAAAGAAGAACTAATTATAATAGATAATTATGCAGATAAAACTATTTTAGATATGATTAAAAATATTAAAGTTAAAGTTATTTTAATAACAAAAGAAAACAATAAATTAAATAAGTTAGATATAGAAAAATATAATAAACAATATAGTAATCTAACTATTATTTATAACAGGACATTTCATGATAGATATTTTATATTAGATAACAAAACTTTTTTTCACTGTGGTGCATCAATAAATCATGCAGGATCTAAAACATTTTCAATAAATAAACTAGAAGATGAAGAAATTACTAGTTCATTATTAAACAAAATAAAAGGAGTAAAAAAATGATAGAAATAATAGAGAAAGATTTTAAAAATATTATTAATGAAGTCAAAAATCAAATTAGTAATACTCAGATAGAAATATTCCAAAATGCTAATATGAGCTTATTGAAACTATATTATAATATTGGAAAGATTATTTATGACAATTCAGAATGGGGCAATAAGTTTATTGATGAAATGGCACGGGAATTAAAAATATCGTTTCCAAATATCAAAGGATTTTCAGTTAGAAATCTTAAAAGCATGAAGAAATATTATTTAATTTGCAGTCAAAATGAAAAAGTGCAGACGGCATCTGCACAAATCCCTTGGTCACACAATATGTTAATTTTAGATAAAATAAAGGACAATAATAAGAGAATATGGTATATGAATGAAACTGCTATTAACGGATGGAGTTATGATGTTCTTGGATTTCAAATAAAAAGTGATTTATATTCTAGGCAAGTATTAGGGGATAAACCAAATAATTTTAAAACTACATTAATAAAGTCACAAAGTGAATTGGCCAGAAATATGATGAAAGACCCTTATATATTAAATTTAACTTCATTAAAAGAAAATTATATTGAAACAGAGTTAGAGATTGCCATGGTTGAAAAAATTAAAACGGTATTATTAGAATTAGGCAATGGATTTAGTTTTGTTGGAAATCAATACAAAATAGAAGTTGGCTATAAAGAGTATTTTATTGATTTGCTTTTTTATCACACAAAGTTACATTGTTATATTATAGTTGAATTGAAAAATACTGAATTTAAACCTGAATATGCGGGTAAAGTCAATTTCTATTTATCAGCGATTGATGATAAAATAAAAGATGAAAGTGATAATCCAAGTATTGGAATAATATTGTGTAGAGATAAAGATAGAATTTCAGTGGAATATGCACTTAAAGACATAAATAAACCAATTGGTGTCAGTTCATATGAATTATCGGAATATTTGCCGTCAGAAATTATTAGAGAACTACCAACTGAAAAAGATTTAAATCTTCATATAGATATAAAGGTGGAATAGTGTCATTTGGTAGCTACAAGTGATTTAGCAAACTATATAAATGTGCAAATGAAAAGAAAACTATCAATTAAGCAGTTAAAAGACACATAAACAGATTTTCTGAGAGATTTATGTTTCAATTAAAAAAGATAGAATATGATAAAATTCTAAGATCCTAAATTGGGACCTTAGAATTAAAACAAAATATATAAACAACATGGTTTTAGAACAAAATAATGAAATAAAAATATTAAAACAAACATTCTCTATAAATAAATTAGAAGATAAAGAAATAACTGATTCTTTACTTAATAAAATAAAATCACTTTACATTTGTCAAAACTCTCCATTGGACAATATTTAATATAAATGATACACTTAAAATGGTGAGGATATGAAAAGAAGAAAAAAAAGATTAAAAAGAAAATTTAAAATAATATTTTTTATATTTCCTATAATTATAGGTTTTATTATTTTTAAACCAGAAAATAATAAATACATGGATAAAATTATAAAAGAAAAATATGAATATGAAGATAAGATTATAAACAATACCTTTGAAGAAATAGATAAAGATGTAGAAAAATTAATTATAGATTATTTAAATGTCTACTTTAGATCAATGAAAGAACTAAAAGTTTATGATTTAACAAAGTTTTTCTCAAGTAATAGCTATGAAAATGCTTATTTAAGTCAAACAGCATTAGAGATTTTAATAGATTCTAGAATTAAACAATTAAATGATTTAAAACTTGACAATGTATCTTTTGATATTTACTATGAAAAAATAGAAAATGATGAAGAGACAATCAAAGTAACAGTAAAAGAAAATAGTCATTTGAATTTCAATTTTATGAAAGATATAACTTCAAATATATATAATGTTATAAATAATTTTGAAATTATTAAAGAAAATAATGAATATAAAATAAAATCTTTTAGTAAAGAACAAGGATATTTCATAATGACAGAAGATTTATATTCATATGAAAACGAAACAAATGAAGAAATAAAAAATGAATTTGATAAAATTAAGAATGATTATTCTTTAATATTCGATGAAATGTTAAAAGAACAAGAAAAATTATATAATCAGTATATAAATAATAAAGAAATAGAATTTAAAACTTGCGATAATTCGTATGATAGAGAAAAAGCGTTAGAGTATGCTTTAGAATATGTTTTAAAAAGAAGTGATGTAGACTATGGGCCTTATGGTGGAAATTGTCAAAACTATGCTTCATGGATGCTTAATTCTGGAGGTATTCCAATGGATATTAAAGGAACATATCAGTGGAAACATTACGATTCAGAACTTAACTATGAAAACACAGAAGATGGAAGAACTCCTTCTTGGACTGGAGTATCAGAATTTTATGATTACGCTAAAAACAATAGTGGTTTTGGACTATGCTCTAAAGTAGATGCAAATATGTATTATGCCGAAGTGGGAGATGTTGTTCAAGTTGGATATGGCAACAAATTTAGACATACCGCAGTAGTAGTTGGGAATATTATAAAAGATGAAAACACAGTAGATCTTCTTTTAAATTCAAATACTGGCGATTTAGAACAATTTCCTATTTCTGCTTATGTTTATCCAGAAAAAAGACTAATAAAAATTCTTGGTTGGAATAATTAAATTTTCTTTATCTTATAAACTAAATAAATTGTATTAAATAAGTAATAAACTAAATAAGAAAGTAGTATTGGCATCATACCTATATCTAAAAATGAAAAAACAAGAATAGTTAATGTTTTTAGAATTATACCTATGGTATTCGAGGTCATTACTATTTTTGCTTTATTCATAGCCTGAAGACTACTTACTAAAGGACCTTGTATATACGAAAGCAAAAATATTAAAGAAGCAATTTTTAAATACTCTTTTCCAGTAGAAACACCAAATATTAAATTTAAGAAAAACTCAGGAAATAAAATAAGTGAAATTGTGCAGGGTATACCTATTAAAAGACAATAGAAAACAGCTTGTTTTATTTTCCTTTTAACTAAAAAAGTTTTTCCTTTACTTGAATAATTAGAAATAACAGGAAGAAGGGCAGAACTAATCGCACCTGTTAGAAAACAAGGCATAGTAACCATTGGAAGAACAAAACCAGACATAATACCATACTGATTAGTAATATACGAATTATCGTATCCAAGTTTTAAAAATACAAAAGTAATAATAATAGGTTCCAAAAACTGACCAAAAGAAGAAATTAACCTTCCAATAGTAGTAGGAAAAGAAATAGAAATAATATCTTTTATATTATCATAATTAGGTTTAATATCTTCTTTTTTAATTTTAAAATTTTTAGGCAAAAATAAAAACAAAATAAAAATAGAAGCAAGTTCACTTATGACATTTAACAAAATAAGCCCAGTTATTGTAACAATTATACCTTTTTTAAGTAGAATCGGGGTAATAAAAATAATAGAAATTATTCTTATAGTTTGTTCAAATATATTTGATAAAACATGAGGAAACATTTTTTCTTTACCAAAAAAGTATCCTCTAACAATACTAGATAAAGTGATAAAAGGAAGAGTAAAAGCAGTAGCAAGTATCGGATAATATAAACTGTCATTACTTAATAAATTATTAGCAATAAAACTAGATAAAAACACTATAATAAGCATAAAAACAACATTATATATAAAGGCAAAAAAACAAGAACCAAAAATAACATTTTTATTATTTCTAGTGTTTTCTGATACAAGTTTAGAAATAGAAATAGGAAGCGAAAAAGTAGCAATAGTTATAAATAAATTAAAAGTTGGCATAACCATCATATATAATCCTACTGCTTCTACACCTATACTTCTAGTTATTAAAATTCTAATAACCATAGATAAAACTTTAGTAATAAGACCCCCAATAACTAAAATAATTGTTGATTTAATAAATTTTTCTTTCATATAATCTCCTAATAAAAAATATGAAAAAAAACATAAAAATAACATAAAATTTATTATGAATAAAA
>JAZNOG010000067.1:0-8093 GCA_045580645.1 Bacilli bacterium | reverse complement strand
ATATAACAAATGCACTTCCAATGGGAGATGTAGAAGGTAAAGTATTAGATAAATACTTTGATTTTTCAGTTACAACAAACTTAGATAGTGTATATGATGTAGATACACCAGTATACTATGAAATAGAATTAGAACCACTTTATGTAGATTCTGGATATACAAAGTTAAATGATAATCAAATAAAAGTATATTTAGAAAATAGAGATACTAATAAATCAGTGATAGAACCATTATTAATAAATGATTTAGGAACATCTACAAATAATGAAAACAATAAAATGTTATATTATACAAGTCATAATCATAAATCAAATATAGAAAGTGTAACAACAAACTATAGATTAAGAGCATGGATAGATTATGAAGTAGATGCAAGTAGTTGGACTAGTTCAACAAAGAATCAATATAAATTTAGAATTAATATAAATAGTCATGGATATAATGTAAGGTATAATACACCAGAGTATTGTTTTGCATATGAAACAGATGATACAAATATGACTGCAACACTTACTGATTATTTGTGCTATGAAGGAAACACATATGGATATGAAACAATAACAGATGTAGTAATTCCAGATGAATTTACCATTCCTCAATATGATATAATAGAAAATCCAAGTACTGAACAAGTAGAGTCATGTAATAATATTTTGATATCAGCATTTGCTATGACTGGACAAACTATAACAAAAGAACCATTAGGTGATGTCTGTAGTGGTGGAACAACAACTTCGGCATTTCAAAATTTAACAATGGATCAATTTATAAATATGGTGATTGATATGTATGGTTATTCTAATGTTTCTCCAATAATAGATGCATTAGATGAAACTGGCATTTTAAAAACAGTAGGCATTAGTAAAACATATGAGACTATTAATATTGGGGATGTTTATATTGAAAATGGTCTTCCTACAGGTAGTTTTTTAAACAAACAACTAAGAAGTGTAGTCATCCCTGATAGTGTCACAACCATCGGAGACAATGCATTTATGCGTAACAACCTCACAAGTGTAGTCATTCCTGATAGTGTCACAACCATCGGAGAGTCTGCATTTGAATATAACAACCTCACAAGTGTAGTCATCCCAAATAGTGTCACAACCATCGGAGACAATGCATTTTCTGATAACAACCTCACAAGTGTAGTCATTCCTGATAGTGTCACAACCATCGGAGAAAGTGCATTTCAATATAACAACCTCACAAGTGTAGTAATTGGTAATGGTGTCACAACAATAGGACAATGGGTATTTTATGATAACAACCTCACAAGTGTAGTCATCCCCGATAGTGTCACAACCATCGAATTCCATGCATTTCGTAATAACAACCTCACAAGTGTAGTCATACCAGATAGTGTCACAACCATCGGAGTATATGCATTTTATGATAACAACCTTACAAGTGTAACTATTCCCAATAGTGTCACAACCATCGGAGACTCTGCATTTTCTGATAACAACCTTACAAGTGTAGTCATTCCTGATAGTGTCACAACCATCGGAACCAATGCATTTTCTTGGAACAACCTCACAAGGGTAGAAATTCCCGATAGTGTTACAACCATCGGAACCAATGCATTTTATGAAAACAACCTCACAAGGGTAGAAATTCCCGATAGTGTTACAACCATCGAAGACTATGCATTTGAATATAACAACCTCACAAGTATAGAAATCCCAAATAGTGTCACATCAATAGGATTTGGTGCATTTGCATATAACAACCTCACAAGTGTAGTAATCCCCGATAGCGTCACAACCATCGGAAACTCTGCATTTTCTGATAACAACCTAAGTTATGTAGTAATTGGGGAAAACTCTAATCTTACAGCATCGACAGGAATAGGAACGGATGCATTTAGCTCATCACACAACACGTCTACGTCAAATGGAAAAAAATATGTAAATAATCCAAATTTAACAACTATATATAATAATTCAGGAAAAACATTTGATTGGAATAATGCTATAAAAGGAATATCAGGAACACCATTTATAGAAGGAACAATTTCAAGCTATTATACAAATATGGTAACCATAACAACAGGTTATCCAGAATAATATATAAAAAATATATAAAAGATAGAAAATTCTATCTTTTTATTTTCATTTTATATTTTATATGTTATCCTATCATTATAGGAGGGTTATATATGTATATAAAATATAAAGGTTGCTTAATGTCAAAATTTGATTTTGCTTATGTAATATGTAGAGATATCGAAAATATTAAAAATGAATATGGAGTTGATGCTGCAAGAGACTTATTCGAGGATAAAGTCTTAAATTTATGTAATCCAGCATTATCATTACATTTTGTAAAATTAATTGGAAGTAAAAAGATTGATGAACACTCTAAAATTATTAGAGAACATGGTGATGCTACATTAAATTTTTTATATGTTTTAGATGTTCCAGAAACTGATTTAAAAAAACATGAAGAAGTAGTTTTAAACGAAAAAAATCCAAAGATAAGTTTATCATTTGCCCGTTCTATTTTAAACTGTGATATTTTAAAACATGGAAGGGTAGTTATTGATTCAAAAGACGTTTTATTAAATTATGAATTTGCTAAAGATGTAAAAAATTCTGATGTAAAGTCACATGGAAAGGTAATAATTGACAGCAAGAATTCTGAATTTAATTATAAATTTGCACTTCTAAAAGAAGCAGATTACCAAGAACATGCAAAAGTAATTTTAGAAAATAGTGACCCAAAATATTGTCACTTATTCGCACTTGCATTTTCTAAATATGAAGATTTTGATATAAAACCATTTGAAGAAGTAGTTTTAAAAAGCTGTGATCCAAAACTTTGTACTTTATTTGCTAGAATTAAAGGCTCTGATATTAATGCCTTACAAAATGTTGTAATTGAACATGGAAGCACTAATGACATGTATGAATTTATGAAATTAAGTGGTAGTGATAGAAATTTATTAACGAAAACAATTTTAAGAAGTGAAGATAAAGATGTAAAGAAAATTATTGACTTGTTAGATCAGTTTAATGAAGAAGAAAAAACAGTTAACAAAAAACCAGATTTAAAAAAATTAGTAAAACAAAGAAATAAAATTTATAAAAAAATTGATATTTTATCAAAATCATAATAGAGGTAAAAATTTACTTCTATTTTTTTAATCTTTTCCTTGATTAAAATAAAAAAAACATTATAATAGATATTAGTTTTTTAAAAGGAGGAAGAAGTATGACTAAAACTTGTTTACCAGTTTTATTTTTAAAAAATATTGTGCTTTTTCCTTATAGTGAAATAAGACTTGAACTTGATGCAAATAACGATAAAGAGTTAATTTCACTTGCTGAATCTTTCTATAACAAACATATTCTAATCGCGTATCAAACAGATGCTTTAGAAGAAGTTGTTGATCTTGCTAACCTATCTAAAGTAGGCATAGTAGGTTATATCAGTATGAAACTTGATTTACCTAATAATAAAACAAGAGTAGTTATTCGTGGTCTAAATAGAGTATTAATTTCTAAATTTGATAAAAAAGAAGATAACTCTGTTATATCCGAAGTAGAAGATATAAAAATAAATGAATTAAATAATTTAGAAGAAATGGCTTATTCTCGTAGTTTAATAAAACAACTAGAATATTATATAGAACATAATCCTAATGCTAGTAACGGTGTCTTATCTCAAATACTTGGTATAAATGATATAAATAAAATAACAGATATATTAGTAAACACTATTCCTTTAACTTATGAAAGAAAACTTGAATATATAAATGAAGTAGAACCTACTAGTAGAGTAATGATGTTACTTGATGATATAAATCAAGAACTTAAAATTATTGCACTTGAATCTTCTATTGAAGAACGTGTTGGCAAAAACCTAGAAAAATCTCAAAAAGAATATATTTTAAATGAAAAAATAAAAGCCATTAAAGAAGAACTTGGTGTTAATTTTGATAGAGATGATACTGTAGAAAAGTTAAAAGACGCTACAGAAAATTTAGATGCTCCTTTAAAAATAAAACAAAGAATTCATAATGAAATAAAACGTTATGAAAAAACACCAATATCTTCTCCTGAAGTATCTATGATATTAAATTATATAGAAATAATGCTTAATCTACCATGGAATAAAAAAACACCAGATAATAAAAATTTTAAAAAGGCCATGGAAATACTAGATAATTCTCACTTTGGTTTAAAAGAAGCAAAAGAAAGAATAATAGAGTTTTTAGCGCTTCAACAACATACTAGTAGTATTGATGCCCCAGTTATCTGCTTAGTTGGACCCCCAGGAGTTGGAAAAACAACCCTTGCTAAAAGTATTGCTAAAGCAATGAATAGAAAGTGCACAAAAATATCAGTGGGGGGCATTAATGACGAAGCAGAAATAATGGGTCACAGAAGAGCATACATCGGTTCATCTTATGGTAAAATAATTTCCGGCATGAAAAAAGCAGGTGTATCTAATCCAGTATTTATTATAGATGAAATAGATAAAATGACAAAAGATATAAAAGGAGATCCAGCATCTAGTTTACTTGAAATTTTAGATAAGAATCAAAATAAACGTTTTTGTGACAACTATATAGAAGAAGAATATGACTTATCAAATGTATTTTTTATCTGCACAGCCAATTATAAAGAACAAATTCCACTTGAATTATATGATAGAATGGAAATAATTGATATAAATAGTTATACAGAATATGAAAAATTAAATATTGCTAAAAACTATATTATCCCAAAAGGAATAAAAGAATATAATCTAAAAAAAGAATCAATTATTTTTGAAGATGAAGCAATTTTAAAAATTATACGTGATTATACTAAAGAAGCTGGTGTTAGAGAACTAGAAAGATTAATTTATAGTATTTTACGTAAAATAGTTAAAGAAATAGTAGTTAATAGATCTTTACAATTAAATATTATAGATGATAGGCAAATAGAAAAATATTTAGGCATAGAAAAATATCATTATAATAATAATGATAATATATCAAGCGTTGGAGTAGTAAATGGTTTATCTTACAGCATTTTTGGTGGAGATGTTCTAAAGATCGAAGTAAACTTCTATAAAGGTAATGGAAACATTGTTTTAACTGGTTTACTTGGAGATGTCTTTAAAGAAAGTGCCAGCTTAGCACTTAGTTATATTAAAAGTAATTATAAAAAGTTTAACATAAATTATAAACTTTTAGAAGAAAATGATATTCATATCCACGTTCCAGAAGGCGCTATTAAAAAAGATGGACCTTCCGCCGGAATTGCACTTACTACTGCAATCATAAGTGCCCTTACTAATTTAGAAATTCCTAATAACATTAGCATGACTGGTGAAATAACTTTAAGAGGAAAAGTTCTTCCTATTGGAGGATTAAAAGAAAAAATAATTGGTGCTAAAAGATATGGAATAAGAAAAATATTCCTTCCAAAAGAAAATGAAAAAGACGTAGAAATAATAGAAAAAGAAATAAAAAGATCACTAAAATTTATATATGTTAAAACATATGAAGATGTTTATAACAAATTATTAAAAGAAATAAATACAAAAGTTTTGTAAATATTTCTTTTTTTATGCATATTCTTCTACTAGAGGAGGTCCATATGAAACAAACAATTCCTTTTACAAAGGATATTACATTTAAAACCAAAATAGGTGATTTAACAAGTATTTCTTTAGATAATGATTTAACTTTAAAAGGTGAAGACCTAATTGTAGGAAACTTTTATATAAAAGGATCTTATAAACTAACTAAAGCAAGTTCCCTAGTAGAAGAATATAGTTATAAAATACCATGTGAAATAGCAATAAGTGACGATTATGATACATTTGATTCAACAATTGATATAGACGATTTTCGTTATGAAATTATAAATGATGAAATATTAAGAGTAAATATAGTTGTTGTTATTGATAATTTAGTAAAAAAAGAAAAAGAAGTAGCAATAGAAAAAGAAATAGAAGAAGTCTTAGAAGAAAGGTGTATTGAACCTGAACCAATAGAAGAAAAACTAGAAGAAATTAAAGTTGTATCACAAGAAGAAATAGGAAGGGAAAATATAAATTCAATGAATATAGTTGAAGAAAATAAAAACAATGTTATAAAATTAGATAAAAATGAAGAAAAATATCTTACTTATAGTGTTTACCTTGTTAGAGAAGAAGATACTTTAGAACTTATAATGAATAAATATAAAGTAACCAAAGAAGAACTATCTGATTATAATGATATAGAAAACTTTAGTGTTGGTATGAAACTTGTAATACCTAGTTTTTTAAATAATGATTGATGATAGAGTATTAAAAAAATATAATATTTGTCCCCTTGGATATGAAAAGAAAAATAATGTTGTATTAGTGAATACTAAAGATAGAAAATATGTATTAAAAAAAAGAAATAGTGATGTCAATAAAATATTTAGATATTTAACAACTAGAAGTTTTAATTATTATCCTTATATTTATGATGAAGATGAAGACTATGATATATATGAATATTTAGATAACTATGATATATCAAAAGAAGAAAAAGCTAGTGATTTAATAAATTTAGTAAGTTTATTACATACTAAAACAACACACTATAGAAATGTAGACATAGATGATTATAAAGTTATATATGAAGAAATAGATAATAAATTAAATGATTTATTAGAGTATTATACTAGTTTAAATGATTATATAGATGGGGAAATATTTATGTCTCCATCTAGATATTTATTAGCAAGAAATATAAGTAAAATTTATGCTTTAATTGATTATTTAAAACAAGAACTTACTAGTTGGTATAGTTTAATTAAAGATAGCGACAAGCAAAGAATTGTTTTAGTTCATAATAATTTAGAACTAGATCATTTAATAAGAAATGATAATAGTTATTTAATTAGTTGGGATAATGCTAAATTTGATATACCTATATATGATTTATATAAATTTTATAAAAAAAATTATAATGATGTAGATTTTTCCATTTTATTAGAAGAATATGAAAAAAGATATCCGTTATCCTTAGAAGAAAAAAAACTCTTATTCATACTGGTATCACTTCCAGATAAAATAGAGTTTACAAATAATGATTATGAAAATACTTTGAATGTAAATAAGATGTTAGATTATATATATAAAACAGACAAGTTAATATCACCATATTATTCTAATAAGTAAAAAGAAGAAGAAAATTATTTCTATAAATAATAAAACTGCATTAAATGTAATTGTCCAAAATATAGTAATAAATGATTGATACAAAATGATGATAAGAAAAAATCCTAAACACCATATGTTGCATCCGTTATTTCTTCTTTTATTTCTACAAGCAGAACAACTACACATAAAACTATGTTTAAACATATAATCACCTATGATATTTTATGTATTTTTGAAATAATAGTGAAGAAACAAAACCAGATAAAATTAAATTTATTTGGTTTTTTTTAACATTTGTCAAGGTCCTTTTATATGCTTTTGCGAATGATATATATATAGGGTAATTTATTTAATTATCAATAAAACAATGAGAGGAGAAAAATTGTGTTAGAAATAGAAGAAATAAAAATAGAAAATATGATATATGAAATAAGAGGAAAACAAGTTATGCTTGATAGTGATTTGGCTAAACTTTATAAAGTAGAAACAAAAAGGATAAATGAGGCAGTTAGAAACAACTTAGAAAAATTCCCTGAAAGATTTTCCTGGAAATTAAATGATGAAGAGACAAAAAGTTTTTTGGTCGAAATTTTCGACCAAAAAAAAGAGACAAGAGGTGGAAGATATAAAAACCCCAGAGTTTTCACAGAGCAAGGTGTTGCAATGCTTGCAACAATATTAAAGTCTAAAATTGCAACCGAAGTAAGTATAAGTATTATGGATGCCTTTGTATCTATGAGAAAATATATATCATCGAACTTAATTGAACAAAAATATATAAATAATATGGTTTTAAAGCATGACGAAAGATTAAATATATTAGAAAAAACTTTTGATAAGTTTGAAACCAAATCAAATGAAATATATTTCTATGGCCAAATATATGATGCATATTCAAAGATATTAGATATATTTAAAGAAGCAAAAGAAGAACTAATTATAATAGATAACTATGC
>JAZNOG010000066.1:0-11361 GCA_045580645.1 Bacilli bacterium | reverse complement strand
TTTTTAATTGAAATTTTAAAAACATATAATTTTAAAAAAGTTTTAATTTTATTATTTATTTAGGAACTCTTTTAATTCCACCGCTACCTTCTCTGGTAATATTTCTTTAAGTTCATCAATTGATGCTTCTTTAATCTTTGTTAGAGACGTAAAATGTTTCAACAATTCTTTTCTTCTTTTTGCTCCTATTCCTTCAACATTATCTAAAATACTTTCAAGTGAACCTTTTGACTTAATATCTCTATGATATGTAATTACATATCGATGCACTTCATCTTGCATTTTTGTTAAATATAAAAATAAATTATTATCTTTAGAAATATCTATTTCTATCAAATTATCATTTATAATGGAATTAGTTTTGTGTTTATTATCTTTTTTTAATCCTATTACTTTAATATTTAAATTTAATGAATTAATAACATCTTTAGCAACTTTTACTTGGTTTATTCCACCATCTACAATGATTAGATCAGGTTTTTTTAAATTTTCTAATAAAACTCTATAATATCTTCGATAAATAACTTCTTTCATTGCAGATAAATCATCTTTATTTTCTACTGATATTTTGTATTTTCTATATTCTTTTTTATTTGCAATAAAATTATCATAACAAACCATTGCACCAACATAGTATGAACCAAACAAATGTGAGTTGTCAAATAATTCTATTCTTTCTAATTTTTCTAAATTTAATATTTCTTTTAATCTATTTATGCATTCAATTCTTATATTATCATTTCTTTCTATTAGCTCTATTTTTTCTTTTGAAATAAGTTCTGCATTTAAATTAGCCATAGAAAGTATTTTTTTGATATCTCCTTTTTTAGGACTTAAAACAGGTATATCAAAATATTTGCTTAATAAGTCAGTATCGACTATGTCATTTATTACTATTTGTTTAGGTAAATTAAATTTTTCATAAAAACTTATTATATATCTAGTATACACATCATTTATATCTACAAAATCATTTAATATTTTATGGTGTTTACCTATTACTACTCCATCTCTTATAAATAATGTAATGATTGTAAGAAAATTTTTTTCTTTATATAAACCAAATACATCAAAGTTGTATTTTATATTAGACACGATTATTTGTTTACTTAGTGTTTTTTTAATATCTTCTATTTTTTCTTTTAACTCTAATGCTTTTTCATAATCTAAATTCAAACTAGCCTTATGCATTTCATTTTCTAATTTTTCTGTTATTAGTTTGTAATTACCATTTAACACTTCTGTTATTTCTTTTATCATTATATCTAGTTTTTCTTTATCTACATTTAAAGTGCAATAACCCAAACATTCATTTATATGATAATATAAACAAGGGCTTTTCTTTAAAGTTGCACATTTTCTAAGGGGATATATTCTATTTATTAGATTAACTGTGTTTCTCGCACTTGTAACATTTGGAAATGGTCCAAATAATTTTCCGTTAACTTTTTTTCTTGTTTTAAAACGTTCAATTTTTAAAGTTGGATTTTCATCATCGGTTAGAAGAATATATGGATATGTTTTATCATCTTTTAATAAAATATTATATTTTGGTGAATATTTTTTTATTAAATTTATTTCAAGTATTAAAGATTCTGTTTCACTATTTGTTATTATGTATTCAAAATCTTTTATATTATCTACTAGAGCTTTTGTTTTTCCAGTTTGGATTTTATTAAAATAAGAATTTACTCTTCTTTTTAGGTTTTTTGCCTTTCCTACATAAATAATATTATTATTTTCATCTTTCATTAAATAGCAACCTGGTTTTTCAGGTATTAAAGATAATTTTTTCTTAAACATATTATCCCTCTTTTCAAATTTAGTATAACACAAGTTTTCTTTTTTTAAAACTTGTATTATAATTAAATATGGGTGATTTTCATGCATGTATTAAAAGAAAACGTATCATACGAGACAATTATTAGAAAATCTAGATTTATTTGTTTTTTAATAGCTATAGATAATGAAGAAGATATAGAAGAGAATTTAACTAAATTAAAAAATGAATATAAAAACGCTACTCATTATTGTTATGCTTATGTTTTAAAAAATAAACAAAAATATAATGATGATAAGGAACCTAGTGGCACGGCAGGAGTTCCTATTTTGGATATTTTATTGAAGAATAATTTAACTAATGTTTTAGCGGTAGTAATTAGATATTTTGGTGGAATAAAATTAGGTGCAGGGGGCTTAGTTCGCGCTTATAGCAATGCAGTCGTTGAAACATTAAAACTTGCAAATATAATTGAATATAAAGAATATTCAACTATCTTATTTGAAACAGATTATGAAAACACAAAAAGACTTGAGTATTTATTAAAAGATTATGAAATAGTAGAAAAAAAATTTGATAATAAAGTTGTTTATAAAATTAGGTTTTTAAAAGAAAATAAAGATAAAATAGAAAAAATACTAACTGGTTTTAATACCAATTAGTATTTTTTATTTATTTGTATGCATTAACGCGTTTACCTAAGTTATCCTCTTCATAATCTTCATTTATAACTTCAGTCCAAGTAACATTATCACTTGAAACAGACATTATATGATCTGTATAAGTTCTGCCTCCATTTGGATAATGCCATACAACTATTTCATCTAAATCATAATTGTTTCCTAAGTCTATAGTAATACATTGTGTTCCATTATAAGGTGAACCTTCTGCATATTCACCATATGTTATGTTGCCATCAGTTATATAAGACATTGGATTTTCACTATCCGCAGTAAATCCTGTAGCAGTTATTCCTTTTGCAACATTAACACCTTGATATATAGCTTGTAGTTCATTCCATATATTGTAACTAGTTGAACTATTTCCACTAGTGCAATCTTTTATATATCTGACATTATTTAATTTTGAATTTGTTTTATGTGGGCTATTGCTACCTAAAAATTCAATAGCAACTTTTCCATTACCAACGTTATTATCGGCTTTAATTTTTCCATCTATAAAATATTTACCACTATAATGAAGAGTGTTATTTGTATGTGTTCTATCAGTTGATGATGTTATAGCATTTACTCCAGCATACCCACTTATAAATGATGAACCTCCTGCTGCAGAATAATTTGCTTTATTAGCACCACCATAGTAGCCACCGCCACCTCCTGGTGTTGCTATTGTTGTTGGTGTTGAAGCTCCTTGTCCAAATGATGAACTTATTTGTGTTCCACCTGCTGCTGCATAAGTTGTTCCAGAATAGTATCCATATCCATCTGCTCCAACTAATCCACCACCATAGCCACCTTTTCCATAGTAACTAGAGCTATACCAATATGAACCTCCACCTCCTGCTGCAACCATTATTCTAGAATTAAGTCCTAAAGTTGAGTTCCATACAAGTTCTTCTTCTGTTGGTGTTACACTTCCAAAATATCTTATATCAGTAGCACCGCCACCACCACCAGAATATGCAGAGCTTGCAGTGTAACCATCTCCACCGCCATTATAACCACCTTTCGATACTTTATTTGTTCCATAATCTGAAAGATTTCCAGCTCCACCTACATAAATATATAATTTTTCTCCTTCGTTAAGATAAATAGTTCCTTTTGTGTAACCACCTTTTCCACCATAATATGTAGAATTATATTGGGCTCCTTGTGCGCCATATGCTTCTATAGAGTAATATCCAGACTCAAATGCAACAAATTCCTGATAATCACCAGTATAATTGAAAGTAATTGCTCCTGCTTCTCCAACAAATTGAACAGCATCTACTTTTAATTTTAAACTTATGTTATCATTTTCTGAAATCATAGTATCAGAACTATTAACAGCATCTTCATCTATCCAAATTCTTAATTTATATGATAAAATTTCTCCTTTTCTTATAACACCTTCATCGATCACTCTATTTGCTTCTTGTAAATTAAAGGTTTTTATGTCACCATTATCCATTTCTAAACCTATTCTTAGAAAAGAAATATCTAAACTGCTTGCTACAGTAGAATCATCCACTAATGATATAGTGTATTCTGCATTAGCATCTCCTATATTGGCAATTTCAAAATCATAATATTCCTCTAAATCCATTCCTTCTAAATCGGACAATGATTGTAAATTATCAAAAACTATCCCTTGTTTATTTTCGGTCATTCTTAGTTTTACTGCACCTGTTTGAATTATTTGATTTTTACTTGATGTTTGACTATCTTGAAGTAACGCAAAAGAAGATCCTACCACCAAAAATAGCAATCCGATAATACTTATATATAAAGAAATTTTGACTTTATAATTTTGTCTCATAAATATCCTCTTTTCTACATTAAAAAAAGTATGTCTATTATTACTTAAATTTTAACACACTTTTCTTTATAGTTCAACTCATTTTAATAATTTTTTTTATTTTTATTTATCTCGGATACTACAATTAAATTTTTTACTTACTTTTTCAATAATATTTCTAAATAAAATATCTACTTCCTCTACTGTTAAAGTTCTAGAATCATCACTAAATGTTAAGGAATACGCTAGTGACTTTTCATTTTCATTAACATTTTCTCCAGTATAAACATCAAATACCTCTATGTTTGTTAAAAGTCTTCCTCCTGATTTTTTTATTTCATTTTCTAATTCTAAAGAAGTAATTTCTTTATTAACTACGAAGGCAATATCTTTTTTTATTTCCGGATATTTAGATGATTCTTTATATTTAATTGGTTTTACTTTTTTATCCATAATTTTAGTTAGTGAAAATTCTGACACGAATATATCATCTTTATTTGTTTTTGGATGAACTTTTCCTATTATACCTATTTCTTCTTTATCTAATAGAATACTTGCACTTATATAAGGATGCATATTATCTACTTGTTTTTCTACAAAACTATATCTATTTTTAAAACCTAAATATTCTAATATGTTTTCTATAATTCCTTTCATTAAATAGAAATCTACTTTTATATTATTGTTTTGCCAACCACTAGAAATATAATTTCCTTTCATTAAAATTGCAACTTTTATTTCTTCATTGTAATTTTGATCATATACTTTACTTATTTCATATATCAATACATCACTTACTTTACGTGCTTTATTATATTCATAAGTATTTATTAGTGATGGTAAAATACTTGTTCTTACAACTGATTTATCAATACTCATTGGGTTTGGTAAAACAACTTGTTTTTTATTGTCATAATTAAACATTTTTGCCATTTCAGGACTTGTCAATGTATATGTTTTTACTTCATTTATTCCAAGAGTTCTTAAACGTTTTGAAATCATTTTACGGTATTTTACATCTCCGATATATTCTCCTTTTTTTACCTTAACTTTTGGAAGTGTTGGAATTAGGTTGTGATATCCGTAAAGTCTTCCTATTTCTTCTGCTATGTCATTAACGTTTGGATCTATATCTAATCTACGATTTGGAATAGTAACAATAAACTCTTCGTTATTTAATTCATAAGGGAAATCTAATCTATTTAATTCCTTTTCCATATCTTTAGTGTTTATTGTAATACCTAATAGCTTATTTACTTCTTCTTTTTTAAATTTTACTATCTTTTGTTCTTTATTTATTTTATCATGAACTTCCATACCACTTAATACTTTAGCATCTGCATATTTTTCTAATAAGTGACATGCTCTATTGATGGCTTCTTTTGTATATTCATAGTTTAAGCCTTTTCCATAACGAATAGATGCTTCACTACGAAGATTAAGTCTAGAGGCAGTATTTCTTATACTTACTGCATCAAAAATAGCGCTTTCTATTAAAATTTGTTTTGTATTCTCATCTACTTCTGTATTAAGACCACCCATAACTCCTGCGACACAAACAGATTTTTCTCCATCAGTTATTACAATATCTTCTTTTGTAAGTGTTCTTTCTTTTCCGTCTAAAGTAGTTATTTTTTCTTCATCATAAGCATCACGTACTATTATTTTATTTCCAAGCTTTTCTTTATCGAAGAAATGCATTGGTTGTCCATATTCTAACATAACATAATTAGAAATATCTACAACGTTATTTATTGGACGCATTCCTGCGCTTATTAAGCGTTTTTTAATAAAATCAGGTGACTCTTTTATTTTTATATCTGTTACCATTTTTGCTAAGTAATAAGGGCATTTTTTTGTTTCGACCTCTAAAGAGAAGAGATTTTTTATATTATCAGTTATTTCATTATAACTGCTTTCTGGAAGTGTTACTTTTTTATTTAGAATTGATGCTATTTCATAAGCAAATCCTATATGATAATAACAATCATTATTACGGTGTTTGTGAACATCAAGTTCATATATTGTATCATCAAGTCCTAAATATTTTAAAGGATTTTCACCAACTGGGGCATTATTTTCTAGTTCGTGAATTCCTTTATTATAGTTTTCTAAAGTTTTTTCTTCTAAACCTAGTTCAAATAAGGCACATATCATACCATTTGATTCTACTCCACGAATGACACCTTTTTTAATTTCAAAATCACCCGGCAAAACTGCTCCAGGTAAGGCAACGATTACTTTTAATCCTTCCCTTACATTTTTAGCACCACATACAATTTGTATAGTTTCATTTCCTATATTGACTTTACAAATATGTAAATGATCACTATCAGGATGGTTAGTGCATTCAATAACTTCTCCAATTATTAAATTATCTATATTATTGGAAATTACTTTTTCTACATTTATTCCTGCTTTTGTGATTTTAACTGCTAGTTCTTTTAAATCTTCTTTTTCTAAATCAATATAATCTTTAACCCAATTTAAACTAATCATTATTCCACATCCTTTCTATCAAATATCTTAAGTTCTCTTAAATCTGTTTGATAAAATGTTCTAATGTCATTTATTCCATATTTAAGCATTGCCAAACGTTCTGCACCAAATCCAAATGCAAATCCAGTCCAAACATTTGGATCATATCCACAATTTCTTAAAACATTTGGATGAACCATACCAGCACCTGATACTGTTATCCAACCTGTATTTTTACATAATGAGCATCCTTTTCCTTTACACACAAAACAACTTATATCTGTTTCTACGGAAGGTTCTGTAAATTGATAATAACTTGGTCTAAATCTAGTTATGCAATCTTCACCAAATAATTTTTTTGCAAGAACATCAAAGGTTCCTTTTAAATCAGATAAACTAATATCTTTATCTACAAGTAATCCTTCTATTTGCATAAATTGATGTGAATGAGTTGCATCATCATCATCTCTTCTATAAGTTTTTCCTGGGCAAATCATACGAATTGGAGTTTTTCCTTCTCCTTTTAACATTGTTCTAGCTTGAACAGGTGATGTTTGACTACGAAGAAGTATTTTTTCTTCTTCTATATAGAAAGTGTCTTGTGCATCACGAGCAGGATGTCCTTTTGGTATATTCAACATTTCAAAGTTATATTTATCTTCTTCAATCTCTGGTCCATCTACTACATCATATCCCATAGACATAAATAGTTCTTCTACTTCTTCAATAACACGCTCTAGAATATTTGGTGCTCCTACTTTTATTTTAGTAGCTGGAAGTGTTATATCTATTTTTTCCTTTTCTAACTTTTTATTTAATATTTCTTCATCAAATTTACTTTTCAGTTCTTCATATTTTTCTAAAAAACTATTTTTTAATTCATTTATTTTCATACCATATTCTTTTTTTTCTTCATTTGGTATTTCTTTCATTTTTGATGTTAATTCAGTAATTATTCCTTTTTTACCTAAATATATAACTCTTAATTCATTTAGAGAATTTAAATCTTTAGTTTTTTCTATTTCCTCTAACATTTTATTTTTTATTTCTATCATAATAGCCTCCTTATAAAATTTCCTTTAACTTAGTTAAATCTTTTATTGTTATAAATCCTTCTATATTATTTTCTTTATTTTCTTTATTTTTACTGTTATACCATATAGCCTTCATGCCTATATCTAAGGCCCCTTTTATATCTGATATAAGGTTATCTCCAACCATGATGCATTCTTCTATTTTGTTATTGCCAACTGCTCTTAAAAAGGCTTCTTTAGTGGGTTTTTGGTATCCATCTCCATAAACCTCTTTAAAATATTTTAAAATTCCTGCATTTTTTAATCTGTTTTTTTGGGTAGTTGTCCACCAATTTGTTAATATAACAAGTTCATATTTACTACTTAAATATTCTAATGTTTCTATTAAAGAATCACTTGCTTTTTCAAAGCATTTTGATTGTTCTTGTTTTAATTTTTCTACAAAGTCTAAATTTAAATTTAAATTACAATTAGAATTTATATAGTTTAAAAACCGTGTTTCCTCTAAAAAATCATTGTCATGTTCATAAATATCTATATAATGATTTATTAAATCTGATTTTTCTTTATCATAAATGTTGTATTCTTTTAATATATTATTTAAAACTGATACATACTTTTCTTTCCACATAATTAAAGTATCATCTACATCAAATATTATTTTTTTTATCATATATCCTCCTTTATAAAATAAAACGACATACTCGCAAAGGACGAATATGTCGTGGTACCACCTTATTTTGTTCTTAAAGTTTTTAACGCTACTACGCGATTAGACTAAAGAGTGAATTCATAAGATATCCTTAAAAGTTTTCACCAACCACTTTTTCTCTAGATAAGTATTTTCTTATTACTATGTTCTTATCATTGCCTGTTACAAGCATTATTTTATCATATTTTTTTAAAGTTGCAAAGTAATTTTATAACTATTTTTTTATTTATCAAAATCATACTTTACACATTAAATTAAAATAGTTGAAAAAAATATAAAAAAAAATTAAAAATTCTATGATAATTGAACATATAAAATTTAAAATTTATTGTTATTTTTTCATAAAAAAGTTGTTTTTATTAAGTGATTTTTGGAAATTTAATAGAATTTTAAAGTATGATTTGTGCATTTGACTAATAAAAAAGTTGCCTATATAATCATAATACTGGTGGTGATTATATGCTTAAAAATATAGAAATAATCTTTTATATAAATGAAAAAGAAAATAAATATTTCTCTGTTAAATTAAACTATTGTAATGTAACAAAAGACTGGTTAAAAAATAAAAATCCAAATAGTCACAAAGTATTAAATGCAAAATATTTTAAAGCAGAAAATGGAATTAAATATGAAGTAGATGGAAAAAATGTTGTGCTTGATTATAACACAAAAGAAAAAGAAGTTGCAGAATGGTTAGAAAAAAACATTTGGAGGAAAAATATATTTATTACCTAGGATAAACAAGCCAGAAGGAATAAAAACTGCAGATTTTTTGTTTCGTAATGAAAAATGGGATTTAAAAGAGATACATGGTAGAGGAAAAAGAATAATTGAAGATACTGTTAAAAACAAAAAACAACAAGCGCATAATTTTATATTTGATATTTCAAAAACAGATATAAAAAAAGAGGATTTATTTAAACAGTTTGAAAAATTATATACATCTAAATCAACAAATTGGATAAACAAAATCATCATAAAAGAAAAGGAAAAATTAATTTTTGTATTTGAAAGAAAAAAAGAGACTGACCGCAACCCTACGGGTCACGACCAATCTCATTAAATCAATTATATATATTTTTTTAGATTATGTCAATTAGTAAAAGTTAATTTAACTTTAAACTTTGATTCATTTTCTGTCATTACAATTTTATATTTACATAAAATTTATTGGTGATAATATGTTTACTTTAGATGACGCTAAAGATGCTGCTAAAGCATTAGGTATTAAATTTAATAAGTTTTCTATAGAAGATTTTTTAGATGGAATAAACATAGAATTAGAACATGGTTTAATAAATAAAGAAACTAATGTTACTAATGATGATTTAATTATAACAAGCAAAATTGCACTTGCACATTTAAATGAATTTCCTAATTATTATAATAAAAATTATGGCATTAAAACATTTGAAAATTTTTTAAAATTCAAATTAAATAATAAGAGTTAGATTTATTTTCTAACTCTTACTAAGCTATTTTTCTCTAATTTTATCGCATCACATTTTCCACTTAAAAGATCAAAATTATCTCTTCTGAATATTTTGTTTATAATTTTATTCAATCCATAAAATCCTAAATTTAGTTGTTCTGCTTCTGTTGCAATATAATCAATAAAATCTTCAGTAAGTTCGATATTTATTCCTAAATTTTGTAGTTCCGTTAATTTTAACATAAGTGGCGATATACTTGATGTTAATAAAATAGATTTATATTCTTCTTTTGTTAATTTATCTAATTGAATAATATCAGTTATTTTATGCATAATTCTTTCTGAAAAACCTGCAGATATTAAAGAATTTTCTATATCTTTTTCACTAGTGCTGAAACCTATAGAATTTTTCATAGTGTCATCTGCTTTTATTTTGCTGCTGTTACCTGCAAATACTATGGTAAGTCTAGAGGTATCAAAAGAATAAATTTCTTCTCCTACTTTTATAGGAACTTTATGCCCAGACATTAATTTTATAAATTCGTTTTGAATAATTTTAGATATTAACTTAGGTGTAGAAAAAGAATAAGTATGATTTATTTCTTCAAAATTATCAATTACTATTATTCCTTTACTTGCTAATTCCAGATCATTTTCAGATACTTCAAAAAGCCTTTCTAATATTTTGGCATACTCATTAGCTATTTCTGAAGTAAAAACAAATGACATATCATAAAAAACAATTGGAAGTTCTAGCGCTTTAGCAATTTGTTTCATTATTTCAGTTTTTCCTGTTCCTACTGGCCCAGATAAAATTATATTTCTTTTTAATATTTCTATTTTTTCTTCTTCAAGATTTTCTTCAGAAATACCTAAATTATTAAATATAATAGATAAAATTTCTTCTATTTGTTGATCTTGGCCTTTTATCTTATCTATTACTTTATATTTTATATATTCTATTTCAGGAATTTCTATAAGCTCATTATTTTCATTTAAAATAAATACTCTTTCATGACTGTCTATAACAAATTTTTGTAAAATAGAGTCTAAATTTTCTTCTTGATAAAACTCTTTTAATTCTTCAAAACTGATAATTTCTCCTTCATAACCAAAGGATAATTCATCATTTAATGAATAAATTACACTATCTTTGATTTTTCCAGATAAGATATTAATCTTGTTATCATCTAAATTACATAATGCTAAGTCTTCTAAAATATAATATTTTTTATCTCCTAAAATTTCTGTTTTATATACAAATGCAAAATCCATAAAATCCCCCTAATGAATGTATAATACAATTAAATAAGTTATTATTAAAAAACTTGATAATAAAGAAACAAGAGCTTCTTTAACTAAATTATAAAACTTTTTTTCTTCTTTTGAAAGTTTTTTTAATGTTTTAATGCTTTTTATTATTAAATATATAAAAGTAATAATACTCACTATAATTAAATATATAATA